>JAFCBV010000141.1 GCA_017610545.1 Candidatus Nanohalarchaeota archaeon
CAACAGCAGCCTGAATGCTTTTTATGTTTGCCGGATGCTCCAACTCGCGTATATCTATTATGACATCATTTAATTTCTCGTCTGTGTACATGCTATTGAACTCATTATAGACCACACTTCCTGTTTTCTGGTCAATTAAAATAAGTGCACTGACGATTTTTTTTATCATCCCGACACCGGGTGAGCTTCGCCTGCCTGATTCATAATCAGAAATCACAGAGGACATAATACCCATTTCCTCTGCCAGCGCGCGCTGTGATATTTTGAAGATGTTTCTCCATTTTTGTATTGCTGCAGAGGGGGTTGTTGCAAGAACAATATCTCCGGCTATTTTTTTCGCAAGAACATCTGTTGTGTTTTCTTCTTCAGGCATGTCAGCACCACCCAAACCCACTACAATATTTTTCCGTCCTGATAACTGCTCTCTTTTTGGTCTTCATAATGCGCACACCCTTCAAGCGTAGAGAACGCTATCTGTGCAAAACGAGAGCCAAGCTCGATTTTTGCATCAAGAAGCGTAAAAAGGAGGAATGTAAGCTTTCCGCGATACCCGGCCTCCCCAAAAGCAGTTTCAAGAACCCCTTGTATGAGGCGAAAGACAGATGAGCGCGTTTCTATTTTGAACATGTATTTTTCAGGCACATCCACAGTTTCGCATGACACAACAAGATAAGGCACATTCTTTTTCAGGTCTACAACAGAGCCTTCATCCAAAATAGCAGTCTCTTTTACATCAAGACCCTCAAGCACATTCTCAAAGCCGGACATAACCCACGCTTGCCCGAGTACAGGCGACTTACAGCGCGCTTTTTCAACAGCAAGCGTCCCGCCTTCAACAACTTCGATTATTGCAGCAAGGCGCACGTCAATGCCGTTTGCAGTCAATTGCTTATCAAGGCTTTCAACACCGCCAACAAGCCCGTTTTCAGAAATCTCCTTTTCAAGCACATCCCTGCTTAAGTTTGTCATAAAATCACCAACCATACAATTTATAATACCGCAACAAAGTTGCATGCAGTTTCCTTAAGGCAGGAAACATCAACAAGAGACCACTTTTTGTTCTTGCGCTTTATTGCAAACATACATTCGCCGCCAAAAGCTTCTGCAACTTTCTTTAGGTGCAGCACTTCTTCTTTAGCAAGATATACTTTATTATCTTTTGTAACCTTGCATTCGATTATCATTATTTTTCCGTCTTTTGCAGCCACAAGATCCGGCTTTTTGCTTCCGCCTGAACGGATAACTGCCCACCCATTGCCTTTTAGGTGCTCCTTAAGTTCGCGCTCAAAAGAATACCCTTTTTTGTAGGCCATACATAACACTATTTGCTGTTTTTTTAATATATGATCTTTGGAAATCTAAATACAAACCAAGCCGAGACCACAAAGTATGTTAAATACCACATAACGGGAACGAGCGTGTGTTAAAAGGAACACACAGCACCGAATCGGGCAAAAACAAAGCTATTTAAAAACCCAGAGCGAACAGAACGCTGTGTTGTGCTATTCTGTAGAGTAATCAACAGTTTGGCACAGGACGCAAAAGCCTGTGTTCGTCAGCACTGCGAGGGCATTGCCCCATGACGCGGTTGTGTTACTCACAGGCTATATCATGCTTCTTTTATACCAACAGCAGACGTATCAAAGGTGGAAGCATCATAACAGAATGTACTGGCGGCGTGTTTTTACATGTTCATGTAAAAACAGGTCAGCAGAAAACCCAACTCTTTGTCAAGAATGGCAGAATTTTAGTATATTTGAAAAATCGTCCTGAAAACAACAGGGCGAATCTCGAACTCACAACCACAATAACAAACGAATTTGAAAGGCCGGTTTTTTTGGTTTCCGGCCACAAATCAAAAACAAAAAAACTGAAAATAAACAAAATAACAGCAGAAGAGGCAATGCAGAAAATACACTGTATTGCGCGCAAAGAATAGTATATTTTTACACTTCCTGGCAGGCACTGTCTGCCTAGATACCGCATGCCCTGTATCAGGGCACGCACTGCAATAACAGACACACATAATGCAGAACGAAATATACTGTTTCTTTGAACTACTTCTGCCAGAAGGTGATATGATATGGCAAAACTAGCACAAACATCTACAAAATACCAAATACGCGCTCGCATAAACGCAGAGGGTGCAGTTGAAAAACCCGACGTGATAGGTGCTCTTTTTGGGCAGACAGAAGGCCTGCTCGGGCCGGAACTTGATTTGCGCGAAATGCAGCAGACCGGAAGAATCGGGAGAATAGAAGTTTCTATTGACACAAGAAACGGAAGATCTAACGGAACAATAGTGATTCCGTCATCTCTTGACATAACAGAGACTGCGCTTGTGGCCGCTGTGCTTGAGACAATAGACCGTGTTGGTCCGTGCAACGCAAAAATATCTGTGGACACAGTCGAAGATCTTAGAACCGTAAAGAGAGAATATGTCATAAACAGAGCCAAGCAGATACTTTCGCATTTGATTGGAAAAATACCCGAGACATCCACAGTCACAGAAGAACTCATGGAATCTGTAAGGCAGGCAGAAATAACAGAATACATGAAAATGCCTGCAGGACCGGATGTTGCGACATCAAACAGCATCATTGTATGTGAGGGCCGCGCCGACGTAGTTACGTTGCTTCGTCATGGTGTGAAGAATGCAATTGCTGTTGGCGGTACTTCGGCACCCCCTACACTGACAAAAGTCTGCAGGGAAAAAGAAACCACCGCATTCCTTGATGGAGATCGTGGCGGAGATCTGATATTAAAAGAAATTCGACAGATCGCTGAAATAGACTTCATTGCACGAGCACCATATGGAAAAGAAGTTGAAGAGCTTACCAAAAAGGAAATATTCAAGGCCTTGCGAGGAAATATTCAAGGCCTTGCGTGACAAGGTGCCTGCACCACAGATTTCTACGGCAAAACCCAGAAACAACAACATCCCAGAGAAAAGCACCCCAGACCAAAAGAAACAGAGGCCCGTAAAAGCTCCTTTTGTAAAAAGTACAACAACGCACGCTCCCGAAAAGATACTGAAAAAGGAAAAACTGAACACAGACAAAAAAGACAAGTTTCGGGATCAGTTGAATGACCTTCTTGGAACAAGGGCTGCCGCAATTTATGATCGGAAGGGAAATTTTGCAGGCAGAGTGCCGCTAAAAGAGCTTCAGCGCTCAATAGGCCATGTCTCAGAACCGGGATCTCTCGTTGTTGACGGAGAGATTACAAAAGACATGGTGCGCCTCGCAGATGCGCCTCGCAGAATCCACAGGCATACAGACATTGGTTGGCACCGCAATAAAAGATGCCAGCAGATCGCGCTCGGTTCTTCTTATAACCATGGAAGACCTGAAGTAGTGTGTGGCGCCTGCGCCAGCAGAGGGAACAGATGATTAAAAAAGAACGATTAGTTGCTCTTTTGCAGAGACTTGTTCAGACATCTTCAGAAAACCCTCCCGGAAACGAAGAAGGCGTATCAAAGATAATTGAAGAAGCGTTTTCTTCAGCAGGGCTTGACGTTAGAAGAATCACGTTTGAAAAGAATCGCCCGAATGTTCTCGGCACACTCAAAGGAAAAAGCAGCGAAAGTCCACTTGTATTTATTGCGCACTCAGACACAGTGCCTGCAGGACGCGGGTGGGACACGCCGCCATTTTCCGGGAAAATAAAAGACGGAAAGCTCTACGGGCGCGGTGCTACCGACGACAAGTGCCATGTTGCAATGCTTGCAGAAGTTGCAAAAAGCATGAACGAAGACA
>JAFCBV010000142.1 GCA_017610545.1 Candidatus Nanohalarchaeota archaeon
TTCTTCTTTCTGCATTTCCAGAAGAACTTCCTTTGCCCTGTCAAGGCGCACTTTCTTTTCAGAAACCATAATCTTTACAACCTTGTCAATCATATCACCTGTCGCGCCTGCCATGACAGCAACATTTCTTGCATGAAGCCCCATGTGCCCACGCTGTATTCCCTCTGTTGCAAGCGCCTTGAGCGCACCCAGATTCTGCGCAAGCCCTACAGAAACAATAATCCCTGCAAGCTCTGAAGCTGATTTTACACCAAGAATTTTTACGCATGCACGCGCAGTCGGATGCACTTTTGTCGCACCCCCGACAAGCCCGACAGCCATCGGCAACTCAATTGAGCCCTCAAGGTCGCCATCCTCATTCTCACGCCATGTTGTTAGTGTCGTGTATTTCCTGCCATAAGAAGCATAAGAGTGCGCGCCTGCCTCTGTTGCGCGAAAGTCGTTGCCTGTCGCAAGTACAACAGCGTCAATGCCGTTCATGATTCCCTTGTTGTATGTTGTTGCCCGGAACTGGTCAGCTGCCGAGAACTCGTATGCCTTGACAACACCTTTGACAACATCCGCGCCGCCCAGTGCATCTTTGTCAAATACCGCCGTAGCCCTTGCAAGGCGATGCACCGCAAGGTTTGAAATTATACGCAGATATACTTTGCCGCCCGTCTCCTTTTCAATTACCGGAGCAAGGGTTTCAGCCTTTGCCCCCATAGCATCCCGGCAGTCAACAAGAAGATGAACTACAAGCATTTTTTCTGAAGGAGTCTCAACTTCACGAATCTCCAGATCGCGCGCTCCCCCGCCGAACTTGACAAGCATAGGGTCCTGCGCATTGGCAAGCTCAAGAAGCTCCTTTTTCTTGGCAAGAATCTTTTCCTTTGCCCCCGCAATATCAGACAACAGCCCTGTAAGCTGAATCTGCCCAATCATAACCGGCTCAGTTGTCTCTGCCTTAAAGCCGCCTTTTATGCGCGCAAGTTTTGCAATGTTTGATGCTGCGGCAACAACGCTCGGCTCCTCAAGCGCCATAGGCACAATATAATCTTTACCGTTAATCAGAAAATTCGCAGCAACACCAAGCGGAATCTGCATTGTGCCGATAACATTCTCGATCATCAGGTCTGCCTGCGAAAGAGACAATCCCTGCTTTGAAATTGCATCCTTTTCCTCGTCTGTCAACTCAGCGAATTCAGAAACGATTTTAAGGCGCTCTTCCAGAGAAAGCTTGTAGAAACCGGATAGTTTTGATGTTTTTTCAGGCATGGCTTGGGTTTGCGCCGAAACTTTAAATGGATTCGGAATATAGTCAATTGTAAATCACACCGTAAAGAACTCTTGATAAACAGCCCCTACCGCATCTTTGCCAAATCTATTTTCTATACCATATATCATGCTGTCTTTGTTGGCGCCGTGGTCCATGAGCAATATGTTTATGTTTCGCCTTGCAAGCGCGTCCGCGACTCTGGAAGCAACACCCATTTGGCCCTTAAGGTCTCTGCCAACAACATTCAACAAGGCAATATCTTCTTCAGCAACATAAACATTGTCTGCACCCGTCTCATCAGATATCTGTCCAATTATGCTGTTTAGTGTGCCAACCTTGAATTGGCTATTGTCAAGAACAACTGACAGAACATCAATACTTGAAAGCATATGCTCATACGAAAGCCCGCTTTCTTCTATCGCCTGCAGAACACACATTCCAAAGCCATGCTCCCGGTTCATTCCTATTTTCTCAATGTTCAGCATGCAAAATCCGCCTTTGTGGGCGACACCGACCAATGCATATTTCAGGTCGTTCTCATTCAAATCTCTTTCCGAAACTATTTTTGTCCCGTTCCCTGAGGGGTTATTTGTGTTCAACACATCAATCTCTATGCCACCACGCATTGCAGGAATCATTGCTTCATCATGAAAAACATTAAAGCCCATGTATGTTAACTCCCTCAACTCTTTGTATGTAATTTCAGGGATTCCTGCGGGGTTCTCCACAATTCGGGGGTCTGCTGAGAAAATGCCGTCCGTGTCCGTCCAGTTCTCATATTTCACAGCATCAACACCCACGGCAAGAACAGAACCCGTAAGATCTGAGCCCCCTCTGCTAAATGTTGTTTCATGCCCTTCTTTGTTAAAACCAAAAAATCCGGGAAATACTATGACTTTCTTAGTATTTTTTAGTGCCGCTAATTTGGCGTATGACTCATCAAGAACCTGCGCATCTCCGTACTCAGAAGAAACAATCATCAAATCTTTCGGGCCAATGTACTGAGCGTCCATTCCATTCGCATTAAAATGCTCTGCCATCAGGCGCGCCATAAAGTCCTCGCCACGCGACTTGATAAAGTCAAGCCGCTGCTCGTCGGGCACTGAAAAATCATTCAAACCAGATTCCAATTCCGCCATGTTGCGCGCATGAGTATCTTTATAACAATCAAGGCCCGTATCCGAAAATTTTCTCTCTACATCCGAAATTGAATACTTTCCGTCGCCAATTGCAAGAGAAATTAAAATATCTGTAAGTTTTGTCTGTTCAATAATGCTGTGGCCATTTGGCACTTTTCCAGGCGCAGAGACCACAATATATTTTCTACAAGGTTCAGAAAGGACTATTCTCGTGGATTTATCAACTTGTAGGTCATTTGCTAGTGACGATCCTCCGAATTTTGAAACAATATATTTCTGCATAATAAGCCACCATGTAGTAATGCCATTAAATGATTTAAATTTTTAGTGTTGTTGTGCCTTTTTGAGCCCGTAATTGTTTGTTTATTCCAAACACATATCAGAAATACTCGTTCTGCAAACCACCAGAATTCAGGTGTTCCTGTATATAGTCACAATTTATATCCAACTGCCTCAATCCATCCTTGATTTCTTCTTTACCAACAAAAATTTCAAAATCTGCGGTTACATGAATGGTGTTGTTTGAAACCCCGTAGACCTCAATAAACCCCTCAGAATTATGTATAAATCCAAATTTTGTGCCTTCTTTTAGCAAAAGGTCTACAAATTGCTTTTTTTTGTTTGTCACTCCCGTTGCAGATACTTTATCAACTAATCCAAAAAGCGCATATCCATTCATCGAAATATAGTCTCCTTCATCACTTAAAGGCGCATATATCATCAAAGGCGTGTTCCCGGAACCACTTTTTTCTATTTTTTCAATTGCCTTGCTTAAAGAACGATAATCTTCTTCAACCTGATTCCTCAATGATTCAACGCCCGCGTCCAAAGAACACAATCCCTTATCTAAATAGTTCATACCACTAAAGAATAGATACAACGTTTTAAACCTTCTTCAACTTGAAAAACCGTTATATCTGCTCCAGAAACGAATCAATGTTTATGCCCAGACCCAGATCCCTCATAGATTCTTTTGATGCATCATTCAATTCATGTAATTTTGCAATTGCATCGTCCCGGGAAAACATCTCCG
>JAFCBV010000143.1 GCA_017610545.1 Candidatus Nanohalarchaeota archaeon
ACACTCGAACGACCTATAATCGCAAAGTTCTGCGATACCCTGGGAGGTCTAAGAAGTGGAAAACGAAAAGACTTCTTCAATGTTCGGAACCTGACTACCGATTCTACGGATAGCTATGTTGAGTTTGATGTGGTTCTTGAAGGTGGAGAAATGGGCCATATGAAGGTTCGTGGAACAATTGAAAATTACCTGTCAGTACCCAAAGGCACAGATAAGATTTCTACCAAAGAAATGTAATAAACAGGCGGATTTCATATGGATAAATCTGGAAGATTCAGGTCAACTACAAAAACGAAAATCCACACCCTACAAGGTACGATTTTAAAGATAACGAAGTATAAGAGAGGTTCTAAACCAAGGATTGAATTTCAAGCAAGACCACATTGCATAATATGTGGAAAACATACAGATTGCTTATGCTTCACGAAAGATAATTCCGATACCGATCCATATGAAAGCGCTATCAATGGCCTTAAAAGGGGTTGGCTTTGTGGAAGCACTGAATGCCTCATTGAATATGAAAAAAGAGATGACTTCGAAAATTATGAAAGATTAATGAAGGATTACAAAGGCGATAGACCACTAATTGCCCATGCAATTTCCCTTCGTTTGCCTGAAATGGAAGAGGGTGAGTTCTGTGAACTCTAACCCTCTCTTTTTTATTTTAATTATATATCCCCGGCAATAAATTCCCATCCGGTATTACCGATGGCATTCAATTGCCTGTCCATATGGAAGCTAAACATCATACTAATTCTTTCCATATCTTTTCTTGCATGTCTCATGAGCGTCTTGTAATTACTGCCAGTTTCCTCATATAAGGTTGCCTTTATCCCATACTCTACAAGCAGCATGGCCTTGGTTTCTTCATTCAAATCTTCATCTTCCCTACCTGCTGACTCCACTGCATTGTCCACACTTTTTTGTCCTGCGGCTTCCGGTGAGACTGCACTGAGCGTGTAAAGATACTTTTTCTCACATTCTTTACCCATCATCTCTTCAAGATTTGTGATTTCAAGAACCAGCCAGTAATCCCAGTCACCATTGTTCAACTTCTTCGAGAACCACATTCCCTTGGACTTGACATCACCTTCCATATGTTTCAATCTCATTGCCATTATAATTCACCCAATATTACTTCTTTTTCCTAAGAGTAGCTTTGGTACACAAATCACATTTATATAAACATGATTTTTTGCTTTTGCTTATAACTTTAAGAGCAAATAACTCATTACAATTTTCGCAACGTCTGTTAAATGCTAAGTAAGCCATTTTCACAGAAAAGATAAAATAAAATATCCCAAAAACAAATGAACCAAAAATATCAAAGACAAGGGGAGAACCCAATGTCATTAGACAAAAGGAAATCGACAAAGAAAATCCAATTAGAATAGTTGTTAATGAATTTCCAAGTACATTTATTGTTTTCTGCCCTATATTCAAAAGTATATTATCTATTTTTTCCATATATGTTTTTCTCATAATCATTCACCATTTAACTGATAGCTCTTCTTAACATAAATCCCCTCGCCTTTCCAATAAGGCTTTACCCACTGAGGTTTACTCCGCCGTTTCGCTGAATACTTAGGATTCTTGTAATGTCTGAAATGACCTCTCACTTGATATTTATGTTTTGCCTTCGACTTCGAGTTTTTATTAAACTCATTGACATATTTCAAGAATTTGCTTTTAGGTCTAATATGAACAACTGTTGGGTGTGGAAGTTTCCCTCTCTTTGCCCTTTTTTCATTCCGTTCTTTAGAGCTTTCAACTTTAATGACTTTAACTTCATCGTCCGCACCCTCGTTAACAAAGTCAAGAATGTTACAGATATACCGCCTGATGTGGTTCTTAATCTTCCTGGCGAACGGTTTAAGCTCTTCATCACTGGGGTCATTCACCAAAACCCCTGCCATGACGACTGTATCCCTGGCTTCCAAATCAGCCACATAAGAGAGAAATGTAACATTGTATTCGCTATATGCCTCATCCCATCCTGATAATTTGCATATATCTTCCATGTCCGGCACTTCACTAAGCGGTTTAAGCTCATAAATGAAAATACCTTTTATTATGTACTTTCCGTAATGGAAATCAGAATTGATGAACAAATTATTGAGGAAGAGAGGTCTATAGAAAATCTCGTTGTCTGTTGCTTCTAATATCGGTATCAATCTCTTATCGAGGTCAACCATTGTAATGTAATTAGGATTCAAATTGTCCATTAGATACTGATAGGTCAGTCTTTCATCAGGCTCCAATTCTGGATTCTCTATCATATGTTGTGTGGCTATCAGAGTGAATTGGTACGATTTTGCTCGCAATGGTACCGAACCAAGAGAGAATCCAAGTTCTTTGTTCATTCTCAGTTAATATCACCCAAGACTATTTATATTTATCTCTTAGGCCGTATACCTTTTCAACATTACATCTCACATAGAAAGGACTATATCATTTCCCACCTATCTTATCTCAGGCGATTAGAATGGAAAAGAAAGAATATATCAAACCAACAATTGAACGAAGGGCAATCTTCACGGATGCCAGGGGTTATATGGGGCTGAGCGCAAAAAACACCCAGCCATTAATTTTAGAAAAAACTGATGTGTGATTCTATATTAATCTCCACTCTTTCCTAATTCACTGAATCCCGCATACGAAATTATACCGATGATTCCGAATATAATAAAAGCAGGCAAGATACCTAATTCTATTATATTGAATACTCCAAAGAGCCCAACTAAAATTCCAGCTATCCAGGCAATGCCTCCATATAAAAACACATTGATTGCTACATTCGCTTCCTCAACTTTAATTAAGAAAGAAGCAAGTATTGCACCGATGTATGAACCCATTATTATAAT
>JAFCBV010000015.1 GCA_017610545.1 Candidatus Nanohalarchaeota archaeon
CAGTTTAAGGACGCGCCCGTTCTCATAAAAAAAGCAGAACTGGAAAAAGAAATTCAGACATTAGATGAAATCAGGTCTGAGAAGGAAATTGCTCTTTCAAACATGCAGGCAAAAGCTTCAGGAAAATACGCTGTTGGCGCAAGCACTCTGGCAGCCATTGAAAGCGAGATTTTTTCCCTTGAGCAGAAGCAGCAAAAACTGGAAAAAGATATGCCGAAAATACTCGAAGTTCACAGTGAAAAAATCCAAAAAACACACAACACGGCAAAGCAGGAAATAGCTGTTGTTGCCGGCAAAAAAAATGGCGGCACAATAACGTTCTCAAAAGAGTTTAAAGAAATATTCAACGGCATCGCCATGTCTGCTTCAGTGCAATCAATTACTGAAATAGAAAAACTGCCTTATGTTGAGAAAGTTCATCTTGATCGGGAAGTGCATGCAACACTTGATGTCAGCGTACCGCTCATAAATGCAACAAGCCTTTGGAACCTGCTGGATGAATCGGGAAGAAACATAACCGGCCAAAACATAACGATAGCAATAATTGATACAGGTATTGACTACACCCACCCGGACCTTGGAAATTGTACTGGCATGGGCGTTAGCCCCCTGCCAAGAGAGCCTGTGCTGGACAATGCCACAGAATCCCCGCACCCGTACAGCAATAACTATGACAACACATGGATTATAACGCAAAGCGGCTTCTCGCACATTTCTGTTCACTTTGTCAACATATCAACAGAAAATAATTATGACTCTGTTTTTGTCCTGAACGCAGCCGATGATATTGTGGCTTCCTACAGCGGCACGTTCGTTGATTTCTGGACGCCTGCAATTGAAGGGAACCTGATTAAGATAAGGCTCATGAGTGATTATTCTGTTACAAACTATGGATTCTACATTGACAAAGTCGCAAACGGAACTTATGCCTCTAACATTTCGTGTGATAAAGTTATTGGCGGATATGACTTTGTCAATGATGATGCTGATCCAATGGATGACCACGGCCATGGAACGCATGTGGCAGCAACCGCAGCAGGAAACGGAAGCCTGAAAGGTGTTGCCCCGGACGCAAAAATTTTAGCATACAAAGTTCTGAATGCGTATGGCAGTGGCAGTATGTCTGACATCATAGCAGGAATTGAACGGGCCGTAAATGACTCCGCAGATATAATTTCACTAAGCCTTGGAGGTTCCGGAAACCCCGATGACCCGGCTTCTGTCGCAGTAGACAATGCAGTTGATGCCGGGGTCGTGGTGGTAGTGGCTGCAGGAAACAGCGGTCCATACGCTCAAACCATAATGTCTCCCGGCACTGCAAGAAATGCAATAACTGTCGGGGCAACAGATGACTCAGATATCATTGCAGGCTTCAGCTCAAGAGGGCCTGTTGTCTGGGGAAACAGTTCAATAATAAAGCCTGACGTGGTCGCCCCCGGAGTAGAGATATGCGCAGCGCAATACGGCTCTGCATGGAGCGACAGCCTATGCATTGACAACGAACACGTGAGCATATCCGGAACAAGCATGGCAACACCTCATGTTGCAGGGCTCTCGGCACTTATACTACAGGCGTACCCTGAATGGAGCCCTGCTGATGTGAAATCCGCCATAATGGGCAGCGCCATAGATCTCGGTTATGATATGGTAACACAGGGTGCAGGAAGAGTTGACGCCCTTGGCTTCTATAACGTTTCAATACAGTCATATCCTCAAACCATAAGTATCAATTTTGCAGAGGGTGCATATGCAGTATCCTCAGAAATCCTGCGAATAAAAAACCTAAGAAATTATACTATTGAAATCAACCTTACAGCCGGTCTTGCAAATAATACCGCCGGCAACGAGTTCAATATCTCTTCGCTCAACACATCTTTTGCCACAATTCCGGCAAATTCAGAAATAACCGTCAATTTCACTGTAAACCTTACGGTCAACAAAGGAACTTTGTTTGGAAAAATAACAATACTTACTGAGGGAAAAAATTATACGGTTCCCTATCAGGCTATGCAGCTTGTTAGAATCAACATATCTACTACATCTGACGCAAAATACCCTGATTTTTACATACACGACGATGATTTTTCAGAACGCCTTGAAGCATATTATGGAATCGAGTATACTGGAAACAATTATTCTTTCATAGTTGACTCAAATAAAAACTACACATTCTATGCAGTGAGCAGCTTTGATGAACCGTCTCTGGAATACATCATAATCAATAGGACCTATGTTTCAGGAGCTGGTGCAAGCATAGTTCTCAACATATCTGATGCAAGGCCATTTAATGTCGTTGCAGAATCTTTTGATGGACGGCCGTTGAAGTTGTACGAATGGCAGAAGGGTTTCCTCAGCTATAACAGCAACGGTGACATATTCGGCGTAAATTATTTTGGCGGCTACGCGTATGGCAATAGAACCGTATATCTTTCGAACAAGCCCGAAGGCAGTGTCGACACAGACATTGTCCTCAAATATTATGGAATTCCTGTGAGACAGTGAAAAAAAAGATTTTTGTTTACCTGGTGTTATGTGCAGTAGTCATGATAAGCGGCTGCGCGAACGATGGCGATGAAGACTATGCTCTTGCAGAAGAGCAGTATGCAATGGGCTGGATTCTGCACAACATAAATGATTCCACGTCAACCGAACTAAATTACAGCATCAGCGATGTTGCAATATACAATTATTCTTTCAATTATCCTGCAGGCAATTCGTATGAGTTTTACAATATATTGTTCTGGATTGCACCCGTCCATATCAATGCGTCAGATACGGTAATTGAACCCCTCAACGAATTTTTCGTACCCTTAAACCGGACATACTATGTAATGGGCATAAACCCTGCCAGCGAAAACTACGCAACAAATTGGTCGTTTGCAAATCAGATGATGATAAACTATTACCCTGGCACATATCAGGCATTTGAGGAATATGATTTTTCGTCTGAGGTTTATAACGCTGTTAGGCCCGTTGCAGGAGATACGAGATCTGTATATTTTGGCACAGCCCCTTTCCTGCCAGCGCCAATTCAGGTAACTAGCGAGAACATAACATTTACAGACCGATTGATTAAGGGATACCAAAACACATCTTATCTTGTAAGGTGGGTTGGCGGATTTGCAGACGCCCTTATTCCAAAATATGAAATCTACTTAAATGGCACACTCAATCACTCAGGAAACTTCAGCAGTTCATGGGGCTATTACAATTCTGTGACAAACTATTCATTAACTGCAAACGGAACATACCTTGTGAATATTACAATCCCGACAGGATATCCGGTATGGAACATAACTCAACTATTAGTTACAATAAAGACGCCGTCAGAGGATGTTGCGCCGCCTATGCTTATGCATATCGAAGCAGGGCCTTACTTTGAGCATAATGAAAGCTATTTCGTTGAGTTCAATATAACAGACAACACAAGCGTTGGCAATGTCAGCGCATACTACAGGGAATCAGAAGATTGGGTTGAGCTTTCCCTGACCAATGTGTCTGAAACATATAACACAAGCATAAATGTAACAAACAGCAGCACAAGTAAAATAGATCTTAGAATAGTGGCGAACGACACATATGGAAACCAGGCAGAATATGTTATCATGCCTGTTGCACTTACTAAAATAGATTCGGTGATTGCACTAACCCCTGTTTCTGTTATCGAGGGCGGCGAAGTTACGGCATCAGGAAACATAACAGACAGCTACGGTACAGGCATAAACCGGCTAAAGATTTACTTTTTCGTTGACAGCAATTACACAAATATGTCAAAAACAGATTCTTTAGGCGTGTATTCCACACAATTTAATGTATCCTGCGGAACATCCGATATTAACTTCTCTGTGGTTTTCAACGGGAGCGGGATATATGGCGCTAAAGAACAGCAATTCCAAATAGAGCGAGTTATTCTTAACTTTTCCGTAAACAACACGTCATCCATACACCAAAGCATTCCTCTCAATTTCACTGCTGCCGGTGCAACAATAACTATAAACAGAAGCGGCTCCAACTGGAGTTACTCTGCTTTGATGGCATCTGACAAATTTGCATTCACCCCGAGAAACTACGGAAATTATACAATAACAATGAACAGCACGTGCACAAATACAACAAAAGACGTATTTGTGAACACAACAGAAGTTCCCAACATCTCATCTCTGGAAATATCACTTCCATATCCCTTGGAAAACACGACATTTACAGCAACTACAATTATGGAGAGCCAGATCGGATATTCTCTTGGCGTAAATATAATTAATTCAAGCAATGGTTCAGAGACCCTTAATATCAGCTGGACAGGGCACTCAAGTCTGGACACAACAACAAACGAGCCATATAATGGTTCATCCAATACGTGGGTCTCGTCTATAAACACCCCTGCAGGAAAATACAACATAAATGCATCGCTGACAAACGACCTGGGGCAAACCGCAAACAAGAGCACTCCGATTTATGTGTTCCCGGCAGTCAACGCAACATTTAACATCACAAATCACACAGGACACGCCACGGGCAGGACCGTTTCTATCAGCGTTGACTTTCAAGGGCAACATACGTGGATGTATGAAATAAATGGGGTCTCTACAATAACAATTCTAAACAACTCTTATTTTTATCCGGAGTTAGACCTGCCTATGCAGGTGCATGTAAAAAAAGAAATATCCTCAGATGAAAATGCCTCTGTAACATTCTTAAATTCAACAATAGGCACAACAATGGACATTATTTCTAAGTACTATGAAAACAGAAGAGATTTTTCGGATCGGATAATCTATGGTGTTTATGCATCTCGTTCTTCCTGGAACTACAACGCATCGCGCCTGTATTTGCGCCTAAGCACAGACTCAATGAGAATCTCCGGCAGCGCCACCATTTACGCCTGCGAAAGCTGGAATTTTGATAGTGCAAGTTGCACTTCCGGATGGGCGAATGTAGATATTGTTTATAAAAATGTTCAGGGAAATCTGGTTGAAATTGAAGGATTATCAAATCAAACAGAAGCTTTTGCACTCGGAGAGCCGTCCTATTGTGGGGATGGCCATTGCTCTGCATTTGAAAGCTGTTCTTCCTGTTCGGCAGACTGTGGCTCATGCAGTACATCACCGTCATCTGACCCGCCAGCGGCTCCGTCCGGTGGGAGCGACACGCCATTAAAATCAATAACAACCACACCTAATGAAATAATCACAAAAATAAGCGTCACTCTGAAAACAGAAATCCTTGGACCCTCACTATATGTTTCAAAACTCGCGTCACGTTCTGTTGGCGCAACATCAAATATTGTTTACTATTATTTTGAAATTTCAACTGTAAACATAACAGATTCAAACATTGAAAACACAACAATCGAATTTACGGTAAATAATTCCTGGATTGCGGGCAACAATATTGACCCGGACAGCATAACCCTTAACAGATATACAACGAAGTGGAATGCCCTGCCAACGTCCAGAAAATCGAATGATGGCACGTATGCGTATTATTCTGCAGAAACGCCCGGATTCTCCCTTTTTGCTATAACAGGAATGGAAGCTGAAACACACCAATCAACATCAACAACACAACCAAACCAAACCGCTGAATGCCCTATATGCAAGAACTGTGGCGAATGGTCTGAATGCATAGAGACTCAAAAGACAAGGCTATGTTATAAATGCAGTGCAGAAACCGAGTACATATGCCGGAGTTATATAGATACAGAAAACTGTGACGTGGAACAAGAAATCATTCCGGAAAAAAAATCATCTCTATGGAAATATGTTTTGTTGGTGCTGGTTGTAATTGTAATCGCAGTTATAGCATTGAGTGTGGTGCCTGATAAGTATGCACAACCAATAAAAACAACACAAAGATAAATTAACCTTCAATAATTTCTGCCATATCCCTTGCAGCAGCATCAAGATGGTTGTCGTAGTTATATATTATTTTGACAGTTGCGCCCGTCAATATGCTGCATGCAGTTGCGTTCGCGCGATTTATCTCGTGGTGAAGTGCTATATCTTCCTCGTCTTCATCATCGCGCACTCTTGAGTCATCTCGCCCGCGCCTGCTTGCAATTTCTGCTGCAGAAGACTCTACAATAAGAATTATGTCCGGTTTTATGGCATGAAGAACCCATTCCGGAAGCCCCGGAAGATAACCTGAAGACGTCTTTATGGTGCAGTGTGTATCAACCACGATTGTCTCGCTCTTCGCCATTGATGCAATTTTTTCTCCGGCAAGTTTCTGGATTTCTCTCTGCTTTTGTCGTGGCAGCATTCTAAGCTCATCGCGGTGCTTAACAAGTTTTTTCTTTTTTGCCATATCAAACATAACGGTACCAAAGGTTACAACAGAAAACTTCTCATTTGTGCGCTCTTTTGCTGCACCGAGCACAGTTGTCTTGCCGCTTCCCGGAATTCCTGTTGCAATTATTACTTTACCCATATAGTATCACAGCCATGTTTTGTATTAGAGAAATATAAAGTTTTTTACACCATATACTGCTTTATGCAATCTGTTGACATACTGCCAAAAATAGCGTGCTCTGCCACCGTAAAGGAACGACGAAAATATTATCAACACGCATTCCCGCACAAGCTGGTAAAGGAGTGGTTCGTTTCGCGAGGCATAAGGCATCCTGTATTTGCAATTGACATCGGAAGCAAATCAGGCATTTATGATCCAAGACATTCGAATCTATTGAATCGGATAATATACCTTTCAGACTACAAGACATGGAACCAGCTAAGAAACAGCCTTGCTTACTATGCTCCGGAAGAGGTTTACTATTCAAGAAACATGTTCTTTGATCGCGAGGAATGCAACACATGCAATAGAGCGCGTAATTGTTTTTCATGCAATAACTTTCAGGGACAGGAACTTGTCTTTGACATTGATGTGGATAATGTTGGTGGCAGTGACCTTGAATGTAGTTGTGGTGGTGAAAGCAGCCACAATTCGTATTGTAGTCTCTTTCGGGCAGCATGCGTTTCTACTGCAAAGCTTCCGGAATTTCTAAAAGCCAGATTTGCATTCAAAAAGATACAAATCGTGTACTCCGGACGTGGCTTTCAGGTACATGTGTTTGACCGAAAAGCGTGCTTCTACAGCACACTCACAAGAAAGGCAATCGCAAAAATCGTACACGTTGCAGGATTCCCGGTTGACGTAGCCGTTACATCAGGATCCAGTGAGCTTGCGCGAGTCCCGTACACACTTCACGGGCTTGTAAACAAGGTGTCTGCAATAGTTACTTCTGAGGAAATTGAAAAAGCAGGCTATGAGCCAAATTAACAGAGCCACGCGCATTTTAGTGCAAAGCAATATATTCTTGTTGTGTCAAATACAGGTTTATGGCAGAAAGCATTTTTGACGGAGCTCTTTCTCGTATGAATGATGCGTCCAAATACACAACTGTTAAACAAAGCACTCTTGATAGGCTTGCGCACGCAGAGCGCGAGCTGACCGTATCTTTTCCTGTGCGCATGGATTCCGGAGAGCTTAAGACATTCACCGGATATCGTGTTCTTCACAGCAGCATAAGAGGCCCCGGGAAAGGCGGAATACGATTTCACCCTGATTCCTCCCTTGACGAAGTAAGGGCTCTCGCATTCTGGATGGCATTCAAGTGCGCAGTAGTAAATATTCCTCTCGGAGGCGCAAAAGGAGGCGTTATCTGCAACCCGAAAGAGCTTTCCAAAACAGAGCTTGAAAAGATAAGCCGCGAGTATGTTCGCGCAATCTATGATGTTATGGGGCCTGATAAGGACATTCCTGCACCTGATGTTTACACCACACCCACAGTCATGGCCTGGATGGAGGACGAGTTCAGCAAAATCGCACGCGGAAATTATCCCGCAACAATAACAGGCAAGCCTGTTTCTCTCGGTGGCTCTTTGGGGCGCTCGGACGCAACAGGAACAGGCGGATTCTATACTGCCGCAGAAGCAATAAAGGCTCTTGGAAAAGACATGAAAACCGCCACAGTTGCAGTACAGGGCTTCGGGAACGCAGGATACCACTTCGCGCGCCTTATGCACAGTGCGGGCGCAACCATTGTTGCTGTTTCTGACTCAAAGGGCGGAATATATTCAAAAGAGGGCCTTGACCCGGACAAAATTCTTAATGCCAAGAAACAAGCAGGCAGTGTCACTGCATTCAATAACGCAACTATGATGACTAATGAAGAGCTTCTTGAGCTTGATGTTGACATCCTTGCCCCTGCAGCACTTGAAGATGTAATAACAACCGCAAATGCAAACAAAATCAATGCAAAAATAATAATTGAGCTTGCAAACGGCCCTGTGTCCCCTGATGCAGACCGCATAATTGATGAAAAAGGCATACTTGTTGTACCCGACATTCTCGCAAACGCCGGAGGCGTCACTGTAAGCTACTTTGAGTGGGTGCAGAACAGGACAGGCGAGCGCTGGACTCTTGAGAAAGTGCAGAAGCGCCTGAAAGAGATAATGGTGGCCGAGTTCAAAGAACTGCATATGCTTTCAGAGGAAAAGAAGATCAGTATGCGCCTTGCCGCGTATGTTCTGGGGCTGAAGAGGATTGCAGAGGCGTTTGAGGCAAAGACGGGATAGTTCAAAAGACGTGTTCGCGCTTTTCTATCTATTATACGTAATTTGTTGTTTCGTATATTTTAGGAGTTTCTGCAAAGCAGGATCTTTGTTCGTAGGACAGCGGAACCTGCCGTCGTTAAATTAAAAAGTGATAATCACATACGTTGTCGGCGTGCCAAAGGCACGTAATTAGATGCTCACGCGTCATGTGTCGTAAATGCGTATATTACATTATTTTCCATGTCTTTCTTCGTTTAATATACGAATCATCATTATAGAAAACGCCAAATATTTCAGGAAAGTGAGGAATTTCAACTCTAGATTCTATTCTTATCTTGTCGTGAAGA
>JAFCBV010000144.1 GCA_017610545.1 Candidatus Nanohalarchaeota archaeon
CCCGTATTTGTTTGTTTCATCAACACGGAATGAAAGAGTGGCTTTTTGCGCACGCTCGCCGTTAAATGAGATTCCCTGGGCGTTCTTTGAAAACAGCCCGTTTTTTATGAGCGCAGCCTCTGCATCAAATTCAAGGTCTTCTCCCGGAAGATTGCCGACATTCACATTACCCATAGTGATTTCGCGTGGAGTTGCTTTTGCAAAACCAACAGTGCCTAATTTTTCAATAGATAGAAGTGTCTTGTTGAGTTCTACCGGCCCATCTGACGGACTAAGCGGACCTCTCCATCCAATGAGCATGAGGACTGCGAATATTGCAAGTCCTACAGTCATGACTTTAATGAAGTTTTCCATGGTCTTCGCTTATTTATTATTGGCTGGTGTTATATATTATTTGTGGTACTGTGAAACTCATAAAAAGGGATTTTCGCCATGAAACAAAGATAAAGCCTGAAACACTTGATGATTTGTGGAATCTTGCGCAAATACTGCGCGAGGGAGACACAATTGGGGCAAGGACATTTCGTACGCTTCAGGCGTCTGCATCAGGCGAGAAGAAACCGGTTTTTCTAAAAATCCTTGCAGAAAAAATAACACATTCTGAAAACGGGCACTCTCTTCGTGTTGCAGGCAGGATAATTGACGCGCCCGAGGACTTTGAGCGCGGCCACCACACGCTTTCAATTGAGCCTGGAACCATTTTTTCTGTTGAAAAAGACTGGGCTGATTACGAAATCAGAAAGCTGAAGGATGCGCTCACATACAAGGGCATGAATGTCCTGATATGCGTAATGGATGAGCGGCGCGCGGATTTTGCCCATGCAAGCGAGCTTCGGGTAAAGGAGATCGCAACAATAAAGTCAAAGTCAGGCGGAAAGATGTACGGGTCATCTGAAACCAGCAGTTTTTATGCCGAGGTTTCTGCATATCTCAAGGAAAACGTTGACAAGTACGACAAAATCATAATTGCAGGCCCTGGTTTCTCAAAAGAAAATATTTACAAGACTTTTGAGGCGGGCCTAAAGAAAAAATGTAACATTGAGGCATCAAGTATCACAGGAAAGACAGGCATAAACGAGGTCATCAAGCGCGGCGCGCTCGAGCGCGTTGTTGCTGAAAGCAGAATGTCATCTGAGACGCGTATGGTCGAGGACTTTCTGGCAGAGCTTGGCAAGGAGAGTGGCTTTGTGACATACGGCGCACCTCATGTGAAAAAGGCAGTTGATGCCGGAGCCGCAAACAGTGTCATGGTTTCAGACAAACTTGTTCGGCAAAAGGACATTCAAAAAGTTCTCGAAACGGCAGAAGCAATGAAAGCAGAGACCGCTATCATAAGTTCAACCCATGAAGCAGGCGAGAAATTGCTTGCACTTGGAGGAATTGCAGCTTTTTTACGGTATAAGTTTGAAGAGAAGTGACCGCCAAGATATAAAAATGTCATGCGCGCTTTATTCTAATCCGTAATATCAGCTAAGTGCACGTCGGGGTCGCCTAGCCTGGTAGGGCGGCAGCCTGCTAAGCTGTTGGGCTTCGCCCACATGGGTTCGAATCCCATCCCCGACGCCAATTATTTTTACAAAAGCAGAGGGTTCAAAAAACATTTAAATACAATTGAGAACAATTTTTGTCAAGGCAGATATTATGTTTGAAGAAACAACATTTTCAGGACATTCAAACAGCCTTTGCCAGAAAACAGGCACAGTACTTCTTGCAAAAATTATTTTTCTAGCGCCGCTATTCCTATAGAGCGGCGCATAGAACACCAAACAACAACTTTATCGGTTTTTTGTGCGCATCTAAATTAGTGATACTTATGGTTATCGACAATTGCATTGGACAGGAGACGTTTGCACAGAAGTCAGAAAAAGCAATCAAATAATATTCCTCAATTACCAACTTTCGTAACCCATTTTGTGTTTTTTGGCATCCATCAAAGGAATGTTAAAAAAATATGGTGTGTAGTGTCCGCAACGACAGCAAGGACAAAGTAGTTAGATTTGCTGTTGTTGCGGTATGAAGTTGGTTTTTTTTTGGATAGAAGATGATTTTATGGCAGATAAACCGAAAAAACCTAATATCGACGAAGCGCGAGATGAATTCTATAGAGTCGGGGGCGATAAGAAAGTATTATCGCCCGATGAACTAGCCGCGCTAGAAGAGCTAGGTTTACTATAATAGATAGCAAACCAAACCAAATTAAATTTTAAAATTTTCTTTTTTCAACAAATATATCATTATATTACATGTAATTCCTTTTACAAAGACTCTAAATCTATATAAATCTTCCACCTACAATAATCTTGTTTAGTGACGGGGTGTTTTTTATGGTCGTCAATGAGAGAACAATAAGCGAAGTAATTGGGCGCGATATTTTTACAGACAAGGGACTTTACTGTGGCAAAGTTTCTGATGTCGAGTTAGACCTTTCACGGTTTCGAATCAGGGCAATGGTTGTTGACGCAGTCAAAGGATCATATCTTTCAACAGTTGTTAGTGGAAAACGCGGAATAATTGTTCCGTATTCAATGCTAAAGGCTGTCGGCGACATTGTGCTTATAAAACACATAACCGCACCATCGCCCGAAGACGCTGAGATGGCTTAATTTGCTGCTTTTTCTTTAAAGGCATTACATGCTAGCAAAAGGCATATTTTTTATGGTGCGAACGTAACCATTATTTTTTAAGAATTAATTGAGATAGCGACATAGTGGTATGTGAATCGAAATACACACAAAATTCATCATCTTTAATAACTATCTTATACAAATGTATTTTCATGGTAATGGGAACAAAAAAGAAGTTCGTACCAAGGCAGCGCGACTATAAAGGCGAGGAAAAAGAGCT
>JAFCBV010000145.1 GCA_017610545.1 Candidatus Nanohalarchaeota archaeon
AAACTAATATCATCACAAGCCAGAGCGCAGAGTATCCCCAGTACCAGTTCAGCTCAGGCATGTTGAATGGCGACGCCTGTGTATTGAAATTCATGCCATACAGCCCGGTTACAAATGTCAACGGGATAAATATTGTAGCAATGATTGTCAGCACTTTCATGACTTCATTCATCTTGTTGCTGACACTTGAAAGATAAAGGTCAACCATGCCGGAAAGCATATCCCGGTAAGACTCTATTGTGTCAATAATCTGGATAGTGTGATCATAAACATCACGAAGATATATTTGCGTGGATTTCAGGATAAGGGGAGACTCCCTTCGCTGCATCCCGCTTATGACTTCCCGGAGAGGCCATACAGCCTTTCTCAAAAAGATCATCTCAGTCTTCAGGTCGTGTATGTCCTGCAGAGTCTCCGGCTTAGGGTCTGTTACAAGATGCTCTTCCAGTGCATCTATTCTCTCCTCGATTTTCTCAAGCATAAGAAAATAACTGTCCACAATGGCATCAGTCAGTGCATACACAAGATAATCTGTCTTTGTTTTTCTTATTTCGCCCTTTCCGCTTCGTATCCTCTCACGAACTGAGTCAAATACATCACCCTCTCTTTCCTGGAAAGATAAGACAAAATCCTTGCCAAGAACAATGCTGACCTGCTCTGAGCGTATCTCATTTGTTTCGTCATCATAGTGCAGCATTTTCAGGACAATAAAAAGGTATTTTTCAAAGACCTCTATTTTCGGGCGCTGGTTAGTGTTTAGAATATCCTCCAGTATCAAAGGATGCAAACCAAAACGAGTTCCCAAGTCATCTACAATTTCCGGCTTGTGAATGCCATTCACATTTATCCAAGCCACATTCGGCTTCTTTTTGAACTTGAAAGATTCATCAACTGTTTTTAATTCCTTTTCCTGGAATTTATGCGCATCATAAGCCATTATTGTAATCTTGATATCCTCCTCTTTCTTATCCCCTACATAAACCAGGCTTCCGGGGGGAAGTCCTGCTTTTTTTGATCTTTTAATGACGCGCGCTGCCAATGTTTTCACCACTATATATTGTTTCATCCATGCATATAAAGAAATTATTCAGAGGGCGAGCATGTGCATTTTTTCTGCCCGCTCTCCCGCTTCTTTCATTGTCACGCCAAGCGCGATGATACCGTGATTTTTCAGAATGAAATAATTATTTTTGCACAGTTTTTTCGCCTGCTCCATGAGTTCATGGGTTCCATATGCCTCTTCTTTTTCAGTGACAGGTATGCCGGACTTTTCCGCGTTTTCCATGACAAGTGTATCATGGCCGTGAAATATTGCGTTAACATCAGGCCTCACAGAATATATTGCATGATGAAGAGTTGATTCAGATGACGGGTCAACAAGCCCGATTGTATTAACCTTGTTTTCATTTACAGAGACAACCTCTACAAATTCTTTTTCACTCATGTTTCCTAGGTTGGTCCCGGCACCTGTGATTATGAATCCGTTTTTTGTTCTTGCACTCAGATTACCGTGGCTTCCTGTTTCGTGCAAAGGCGCAATGCCTAGTTCAGAAAACTTTTTGCACCAGAAGGTCAGTTCGCCTATGCATTCGTCTGTTGGCGCGCGCCTCTCAACAAAAACTGTTTCAAATTTTACTCCTGCATATTTTTCACTCATTAAACAACCTCTTTATTTCATTGGAATCTGGCTTTATTATCCCTTTTTCTGTTATTATCCCTGTAATGTATTTTGCAGGTGTAACATCAAACGCAGGGTTTAAGGCGCGCGCACCCTTTGGCGCAATCCTGACCCGGCTTATTTTACCTGTTGTATCCGAAAGCCCTGTTGCATAAAGAACCTCATCCTCGCATCTACACTCAATAGGAATGTCTTTTCCTGTTCTGCATTCCGGATCAAACGTTGTTGTCGGCGCAGCGACATAGAACGGAATACCAAATTCCTTTGCAACAACAGCTTTTTCAAAGGTTCCTATCTTGTTTGCAGTGTCCCCGTTTGCAGCAATCCTGTCTGCCCCGACAATCATCATGTCAATTCCCTGCGACATATAGTGCGCGCCCGCGTTATCAGGTATTATCCTGTGCTCAATCCCTTCATTCAGAAGTTCCCATGAAGTAAGCATAGCGCCCTGGCATCGGGGGCGCGTTTCATCAACATATACAAAGACTTTCTTTCCCTTCTGCTTTGCACAATATACCGGGGCAAGCGCGCTGCCCCAGTCAACGAATGCGAGCCAGCCTGCATTACAGTGTGTCTCTATCTTAAAGCCGTCTTTGATTAATTTGTTTCCGTGTTCGCCGATTTTTTTGCAGTTGCTAACGTCTTCGTCAGCGATTTTTTGCGCTTCGTTCAATGCTATGTTTTTCGGGTTCTCTGAATTTATTGCGGCATCATAAACGCGCTTTGTAGCATAGAAAAGGTTTTGAGCTGTCGGGCGCGTCATTTCAATGTGTTTTCTTGCGGCATCAACATATTCTTTGATTTCCTTTTCAGCCTCAATAAATGCCTGCGCCATGGCAAAGCCGGCAGAAGCGCCGATTGCTCCTGCACCGCGCACGACCATGTCTTTAATCGCTTTTGCTGTGTGCAGGTGAGTCGGAAGCTCTATAATCTCAAACTTGTGCGGCAGAAGGAGCTGGTTTATCATTTTGACAGTGTTTCCGTCCATCCAGACGGTCCGATAATGAGTGCCTTGAACTTGCATAAATACGCGGCTCTTATAGGTCATTTGAGTAATTTATGTATATGCTGCTTCAATGATTCGAATATCCATGCAGACCCCTACTTATATACATTTCTTCTGTGTCCAATTTTAATTAC
>JAFCBV010000016.1 GCA_017610545.1 Candidatus Nanohalarchaeota archaeon
GATTCTTTGGTTGCAAAGTCTATTGAGTTTACGGCAAAAGATTATCTTCCGATGAAGATTCGGCAGAAGGATTTTATTGATTGATGCGTTAGCAGATTCTTGGAACAAGGTTTCCTGAAGGCATCGGCAGAATTCTTTCGCCAAATTTTGTTTTGATTATCACTGTTTTAGTGTTTGTGACTTCACCGATTATTTTTGCATCCAGATTGAATTTTTGAAGAATTTTTTCTGCATTGATTGCATCTTTTTCAGAAACGATGCAGATAAATCTACCCTCGCTTGCAATGTCATACGGGCTTAGCCCGAGAATTTCGCAGATTTTTTTTGCTTCTTTTTTTATCGGAATTTTTTCTTCATCAATTACAAAGCCGCAGTTGTTCTTTTTTGCAAGTTCGTTTAGGGTTGCGGCTATGCCGCCGCGAGTCGGGTCTCGCGCTTGTTTGATGAATTCTTTGATTGCGGTGATTTCTTTTAGTATTGGTTTTGCATCGCTTTTTATGTTCGTTTTGTATCCAAAGCGCTCTGTGAGTATTGCTGCGCCGTGTTCGGCGATTGTGCCTGAGACAATGATTTTATCTTTGGCATATATTTTTTTATTGAATATCTTTTTTGCAATACCGATTCCGGATGTGTTGATGATTAGTTTGTCAATCTTTCCTTTTTCCATCACTTTTGTGTCGCCTGTGGCAACAGGGGTATTTTCAGATTTGCATGTGGTATTTATGGAGTGGATTATTTTTTTGAGGCTTTCTTTTGGAAAGCCTTCTTCAATAACAAGTGAGAGTGAAAGGCCTACGGGGGTTGCGCCCATTACAGCAAGATCATTCATTGTCCCGCAGGCAGCTATTTTTCCTATGTTGCCTCCCGGGAAAAAGAGCGGGCTTGCGACAAAGCTGTCTGTTGTAAAGACAATGTAGTTGTTTCCCAGTTTCATGTATGCAGAGTCGTCGTTTGAGCCATTCCATGCACTCACATTCCGGAGAATATTCATGATTTCTTTTACCAGCTCCTCGGACTCGCGCCCTCCTGCCCCGTGAAACATAGATATTTTGTCAGTCATACGCCGCCCTCGTAATATATTCGGCAGGTTCCTTCTAAAGAGACCATGCACGCACCCTTTGGGTTATTTGGGGTGCAGGCATTTGAATATAGCGGGCACTGTTTTGGAGTTATTTTTCCGCGAAGAATGTCCGCGCACTTGCACGCGGTTTTTTTCGGTTCAGGGACTTTCCTGAAGATGTCTTTGTATATTTTCTTTGCGTTTAGGGTATCATCTCTCACATCGAGACCTGAATTTTCTATTGTTCCAAGGCCGCGCCACTCTGAATCTGCAACAATGAATTGTTCGTCTATTAGCTTTTTGGCAACAGTGTTTCCTTCAGGCGTTACAGCCTCTTTGTAGTCGTTGATAACGCGTTTTTTGTTATTCTTTATCTCAAGCAGAAGAAGATATATTGAGTGCAGTATTTTTTCAGGGGTGAAGCCTGTGATTACCTGCGGCACCGGGATGTGTTGGTATGCGTTTGCTCCGATTATTGTTGAGACATGCCCCGGAGCGATAAATCCATTGATTTTTGTCTCTCCTGCAAGGGCTGACAGGGCAGGGGGCATGAGTTTGTGCGTGGAGTATACAGGAATACCATTTTTCAGCAAGTATGCTGTCATTGGGGCTGTTGTCTCAAAGCCGATTCCGAAAAAAACGTGCTTTTTTGTGAGAGTTGCGTCTGTTGTGGATGTGATAACAGTGACTTTTGCGCCGTCCTGCCTTGCGTCCTCAAGATTCCCAACCGATCCGGGTACTCTTAGCATATCCCCGTATGTGGCGATGGGAACTCCTTCTTTTGCAAGTGCAATCATAAAATCAATGTCTTTCTGGCTTGTGACGCATACAGGACAGCCGGGCCCTGACACGAGTGAGATGTTTTCAGGCAGGGCGCCTCTTATGCCGTTTTCGATTACAACGCGCGTGTGCCCGCCACACACTTCCATCAGAGTTGTTTCTGGCATGTCTTTTGCAGTAGAATGTATTTTTTCAATCAGTTCCATAAAGCAGCCCCAAATCCTTTTTGGCAATATCTTTGTCAACTTTTTGTATGGCAAAGCCTGCATGAACAAGAATGTAGTCGTTTATTGTGAGGTTTGGCACAAGAGAAATGTTCGCGCTCTTTACCAGCCCGCCAAAATCAACTGTCGCAGACTCGCCATTTATTTCAAGTATCTTTCCAGATATTGCAAGGCACATAAACATTATTCAACAAGAAGTATTTTCTGTTTTTCTATGGATACTTTTCGTTCTTTCATGAAGTTCTCAAGTTCTCCAAGACGTTCTGCAGGAACAAGCACGCATCCGTTGCCAAGTTTTCTTCCCTTTAGCTTTTGTAGAAGGCCGATACAGTGTGTTCGCCCGACCAATGCCTGGCTGAACTGCACTTTTTGCACCGGCTTTTTGTCAGCAAGCCCGAATGTGATGATGTATGCGTCTTTCCACTCAGAGACCGGCTTTTTTTGCGGTGTTGGCTTTGTGTCAGGAGATTTTTTCGATATCTCTTTTTTCAATATTTCAAGTTCTTCAAGGAGACCCATGTGCAGTCTTTTGTTTTAAAGTATATATGTTTATGTTAATTCTTAACAAAAGCATACAAAAACAGCATCATTAGGACTACATACTTTTTTTGTTTACACTTAACGAATAGCTGTTTTGATGTATTTAATGAGTTGTTGTGTGGAAAAAGCCTAATGAGCTTAATAAATTATGGGAATAAAGCGGATTTCGGTGTTGTTCGTGGCAAGAACATATATATCTCCTGCAAGACAATTATTTATAATGCCTAAAAAAGCAAGCACCCCTGTTGACTGGGCTATTGGTGCCGTGATTTTTGTATTTCTTGTTGCAGTAACGTTTTACTATGCCAGTTATCTTATGGGTTCCAAACAGCCTTATGAAACCGTTCTTAGAAATGCAGGTACTGATGTTGCTGAAAAAATTGAATCAAATGTCACGTGGACTATAAAGAGACTTCCTGTTGCGCTATTTTCAGGAGGTTCCATTGAGCGGCAGGTGCAGGTGTATTTTAGGCTGCCGGACTCTGCATATGAAAGCACCCTTTTTGTGGCAGACAGTGCGGGAAACCCGGTTGCGCGCATTTTTGAGGATAATAATCTTCTTTGGAGTGCGAAACTTCCTAATGCGAAAACAATTTATTACATTTATTATTCAGAGGACATCAACTTGACAGAATACGCATATGACACAGATATTTTTGTGTTGAACACAACCATAAATAATTCCGCCATATCCACAAATTTTTCAGCTGCCGGTCAAGTCAGTATGATATTTGAGGGCATGGAGTTTTTCGATGGCAGCGGAATGGAGATTGAGACTTTGGCTGCTCCGTTAATAACTAACAACACAGTTTATGCTGAGGCAAATTACAGCAACGGGGTGTCGCTAAAAATATACAGCAGGATTCCAAAAGTAGAGGTTTATTCGGATCATCTTATCAATGTTACGATATCTCTTTCAACAGATTTTACAGAATTTTATGCTGACGGAAGCGTGTATACTTTTCCTGCAGGAAGCTACAGCGGGATAACTGATTTTGTGGATGTTTACAATGCGAGCGGGCTTGCAGTAATCGGGGATTCGATAAACTTTTCGGTATCCGGCGCGGGATTGTACCGGGAAATCAAGCTATACAATGTGAGCGCATTTGAGATTTATGCACACAACGGAAACTATACAAATGCCACGGCGGAACGGGATGCGTATTTTAGCGCGTTGTCATATGTGATTGGAATACCGGAAGATATAAAGGGGGTTTCAGCCCAATTATTTTCAGACATGGCATCGGTTTCGCAGGACGCGCTGAAAGAAAGCATGGGCTTATCAGGCATTAGCTTTCAGGTGCTTTTTAATGAGACCGAAAACTATGTATCTATTCCACGGGATCGCAGTGTTCTTGTGGTGAAACACCCCATATCGGTGCTTAATAGGTTCGGGGACACTGAAACGACTTATCTGGGTGTTGCAGTATGGTCAGGAAAATGATTGCCAACAGAAAAGGATTTATTCATACGCTTGAGGCTTTGATTGCCGCATCAATGGTCCTGGGATTCGTAGCGTTTGTCATTCCTGTGATTCAGGAACCAGTTGAATTGGGCCAGATAGAGCGAGAGCGAATGTCTGAGCGACTTTCTACCATGGATATTTCCGGTGATATATCAAGATACCTCACAAATGATAGCGCAAACCTTTCCGGGCTCAGGGACCAGATTGCTTCTGGATCGGGATCCTCATACATGTATTCTATCGGAACGGTTTCTTATGCAACAGACATTGTTTTAGGAAACAGGCAGTTGGATTTTGTATCTGGGGATAATATCATCACAGAAATGACTGTTTCTACTTCGTGTAATAATGTGGTTGAATTGCCTGAGACCACAGTATGGGATTTACAGGGGCCTAAAAACACGAATGTCCTTGTAGCAGGCCTTAATTTTACCAGCACCATAATTAGCCCTACAATTCTTCGAATAAATTTTGCACGCTCAGTAGAGTTGGGGGAATATCATTATCGAATAAAAAAAGTTGATATTGAAAACTTGTTGCCTGCGGACACAACAATATGGGTGTCATCATACCTTCCATCAGAAATGGATTTGATAACTTTTCCAAATAATTAGCAAATCACACTAAAATATATAATAAGGGGTAATGCATAAATAATGGGGGAGAATATATGCGTGCCTTGATTGTACTTTGTCTGGTTTTGATGTTGCTGCCTTCAGTTGCCGTAGCTACACCACAACTTGTTTCTGTGCACGGAAAAATGACAGATATTTTTGGCAACAACATAACCGGTCCATATGATATGGTCTTTCGGATGTATACACAGGAAACCGAAGGGGCTGCTATATGGAGTGAAAGCTGGAATGCCGGGACTGAAAAAGTGACGTTTGGCCCTGATGGCTATTTTTCTGTTCTTATCGGGTCTCACAATTCACTTGACTTGCCATTTGACACACAGTACTGGCTTGAGATGCAGGTTCAATTAGATATACTTGCTCCCCGTTTCAAGCTTGGAGCAGTTCCATATACTTTTCGGGCAAATATAACAGAGAATCTTGCAGCAGGAGCGAAAGCCACAGGTTCTTTAAATATGAATAGTTTTGATATAATCGGTGCCGGAGGCATTTACAGCACTACGTTGTATGAAGGCGGGACGGCACTGTCTTCAAAATATCTTTCCACATCCAGTTTTGGCACAGGTTTTCTTGGGTGGACAAATCTCACCAGTTATCCTGCGGCGTGCCCGGCAGGAGAATTCATAACAACACTTGGCGACACCATAACATGCGGAGAGCCTTCTGTTGCAGGGATTGGAGGGTGGACAGATGACGGTGCCATTGTCCGGTTGACAACATTGACTGATAACGTGGGTGTTGGGACATTGAATCCTCAGGCAAAATTGCATATTGCGGGCGGTTCGCTTATTGTGAACAACAGCATTTCGACAGGCAGTCCGAATCTTGGAATTTTCAGGAATGATGCTTCCGGAGGAAACACCCTGTTATTGGGTGTGGGGGCGACAGGGACTGTACTTGGAGCGAATCGGATTGGGCTTGGTGACACCACAAGTTATCGTCTTGTCTGGGACACAACAAATGGGAATGTGGGTATTGGAACAAGCGACCCCACGAACAAGCTTGATGTAGTTGGCAATATCAATGCAACAGGGAATATATATGGTATTTTGGGGACTGCAAGTGCGGTCTCAACGGCGAACATTGCAGACTCTGCAGTAACTGCTGTCAAGCTTGCATCAGATCTTGGCCTTGGTTGGCAGAACCTTACAAATTATCCAGCAACATGCGGAACCGGAAAAGCAATTCAGGCCGTGGGCGACACACTCGTATGTGTGACTCTTGCAACAGCCAATGTAACCGGAAGCGGAACAATGAACTATGTTACGAAGTGGGCGGATCATAATACAACAACAAACTCGATAATTTATGATGATGGCGTTCGTATCGGTATCGGAACAGAGGCCCCTGTCAAAAAACTTGACGTAGTCGGCGACATAAATGCAACAGGATATGTTTACGGCATGACGGGAGTCTGTATCGGAGCAGACTGTAAGACAGACTGGGCTCAGGTGACGGGTACGGCGTCTCCATGGGATAATTCTTCAACACAGACATTCATTAGGGACGGATATCCTCTTTTCGTAAATGCCAGCAATACTTTGTTTATTGACGGGGCTTCAGGCAAAATAGGATTGGGTGTGGCATCGCCCACAAAGACCCTTGACGTCGTCGGAGATGTCAACGCAACATTAGGAATATATGGGGCAACTATTTATCAGGGAGGGAATGCAGTTCTTGACACAACAACGAGTTTTGGAGGAAACATAAGCGGAACCTACGGTAACCTCCAGCTTGCATCAGGTTCTGTCGGGTCAACGCAACTCATAAGCACAGCAGTTGTAGCAGGAGACTACGGATCAAGCATAGTCATACCTACTTACACAGTTGACGCAGACGGAAGAATCACGCTGGCAGCAAACACCACAATTCGTTCAGCATCCACATTAGTGACCGGAATTGTCCGGCTTGACAACACAGTCTCGAGCACAAGTGATACAACCGCAGCAACTGCCAACGCAACTAAGACAGCATATGACACAGCAGCTGCAAAGGCAAGCCCGGGAACCTGTCCTGTAGGACAGGCTGTGCAGAACACAACAACAGGCGGAGTCCAGTGTATTGATTTCTCATCAGGCGGCGAGGTTGAAGGTGCGGGTTCTACAGGATACATTGCCCGGTGGAATTCATCAACAACAATAAACGCATCAGCAATCTACCAATCAGGCACTTACATCGGCATAGGTACAACAGACCCGAACTCGACAATGCATGTTGTGGGTGATATCAGTGTTACTTCTGGTCATGATATTTGTATTGACGGCGGAACTTGTTTGAGCAGCGCGGGATCTGTTTTCTACAATAAGACGGCTGCCACATATAACGGCAGTTTGAGCTTTGGTGATTTCATGGGCTATAAAGCAGGTGATGCCATTTGCAATGCATCGTTTGCGGGTACCCATCTTTGTAGCATGGCAGAAATATCTTATACCATAGCGACGCAGAATCTTTCGGAGATAACGGGTTGGGTGGGTGAAGCATGGATTGCTACAGGCCCTGCGAAGTATTCTCCAGCATCGTTGCCGGTCAATGATTGCAATGGCTTTGCACATGGGGCTGCTGGCAGTTATCTTGGTAATTGGTGGACCTTCGATCAGTCAACCGGTGGTTCCGGTAAGACGGGAAATTGCGGAAATACACTTAGTGTGGGGTGTTGCAGATGAAACATACACTCTGGGCTGCATTATTGCTTAGTATGTTGCTGTTGAGCCAAACCGTAGATGCAGCGACGTATGTTAAAGATCACACTGACTGTCCTGTGAATTATCAGTCTCAGGATTGTACTGGTTTCAATAAAGCGTGTGGCTTTACAGGAGGTATCCTGTATTGTTCTGATCCTTCTGCTATCAACAGTTCTGTGCCAGGCACTATCGGAAGTAGTGGGAATTATGCACCTTATAGTGCAGGTTTGGGTGGTGGCTACATTATTGATTGTGTGAAGAGTGCTACAACATGTATGCCGTGGTTCTGTCAGAGCGACAGCTCATGTTATAATGTTAATCGGAAAACGAATTGTACTGCGAGTGCTCATACATACATTTGTGATGATAGCTGTATCAGCGGTTATCTAAACTGCGATGCTGAATGGGGCGATGGATGTGAAGTTGAAACTCTTGTAAGCAATTGTTCTGTAATTGGAGGTGTTGACGGAAATAACACGGTAAATTCTACTTGCGGTTGCCAGTGTAAGACAAGTTACTACGATTGTGATGCTAGCGGGCCTGAAGCCGGAAATGGTTGCGAGAAGCATGACGGTGATGCCTGTATTGGGGCTGGAGGATTGCCAGGAATACAAACAGGCTGTGATTGCATACTTCCGGCACAACACCATCTTACAGGCACACCTGCAGTTTACAGTTCTGCAGACCCTAATCTATGGTCTGTGCAGTATGGCACAGGATATCTTCTGAATTTGACGAGTGCAAACTATGATAAAACATTGGGTGTGAATGGCAGTGGTTGCTTGGTTTTCGATGATTCGTCATCTATGTGCACTGCTGCTTCGACAAGTTATGTTGGTGGCGGAGGGTCTGGCTCTGCAGGTCATGTGGCCTGGTGGTACAACAGCACACACTTGACGTATGATTCTGACGGCAAAGCATATTGGGATTACACAGACAATAGACTTGGCATCGGTACAACTTCGCCTCAAAATCCGTTGAACGTCATTGGCGACATAAACGCGACGGGATCTGTTTATGGAATGACCGGGCTTTGTATTGGCACTGACTGCAAGACAGATTGGTCACAAGTAACGGGCACTGCGTCTCCCTGGGATAATTCTTCAACACAGACTTTTATCAGGGAGGGATATCCTCTGTTCGTGAATACAAGTAATACTCTATTTATTGATGGGGTTTCAGGAAAAGTTGGGTTGGGTGTGGCATCACCTACAAAGAGTTTCGACGTAGTCGGTGACATCAACGCAACCATCGGAATATACGGTGCAACTTTATATGAAGGCGGAACAGCACTCTCATCCAAATACACCCTCCAGACAACAAGCATAACAGCAGGCACAGGCCTCACAGGCGGAGGAGCATTATCGGGAAGCGTCACACTCAACATGAACGCCACATACATTAGCGGTTCAGCATATGACTCGCGTTTCATCAACGAGGCACAG
>JAFCBV010000146.1 GCA_017610545.1 Candidatus Nanohalarchaeota archaeon
CAATGCCGGAAAATCTTCTGTTTTGCAGGCACTGACTGGCGCAAAGCCTGAAATACAGCCATACCCATTCACCACAAAAGGGCTTCTTCTCGGCTATATTGACAAACAGGTGCAGCTTATAGACACCCCGGGGCTTCTTGACAGGGCGCTTGAGGAAAGAAACCGAATCGAAATGCAAGCTATGCTTGCAATAACGCACATTGCAGAGGGACTTGTGTTTATCTTTGACCCGACTGATGCGTCAGGGTACTCTTTTGAAGTTCAGGCTGCCTTGTTTCGGGGGCTTAAAGAGAATTTTAAAAATATGAATTTTTTTGTATGCCTGAACAAGTACGACCTTGCGAGCAAAGAAGAGATTTCGCGCGCAACAAAGTTCTTCGAAAAAGAGGTTGTTTTCGAGACTTCTGTAAAAACAGACAAAAATATAACTGAGTTGAAAATATTTCTAAAAAAAGAGTCTCGAAAACTGAGAGCAAGACAGGCGCACTCCGAAGAACGCGCCCGCCCCACATCTCAGCAAGGGAGATAAAACAAATATAAAGTAGATTCCCCTAGCTAACTATTAACTTCATGGGTTTTGAAAATATATATGTTTACAGTTCACCCTTTAGACCTTAATTTAGCAGGCTCTAACACAGAGATTCTTTTCTGTTTTTCGTTAACATGAAATATTTTGCCTAAAAACTGCTCAATCACCCAGATATTTGTCAGTGTATGGGATGTTATTTTTGCGACAGATACTGTACCTCCGGACAATGCAAGATATGGCATAATCTGGTCGGCCATCCACTCGTCAATGCATGCGCCGGAACTTGTCTGTTTTCTGAGAGTTTCTGCTGCTTCCTGCCCGACTTTTTCAGCAGGCTTGCCGCGCTCGCCAAGAGCGCCTGCACCGAGTGCTGCGTTCTCATAGAAAATACCTGCAAAAATGTGAGAGCTATTGGAAAGCGAATGAACATAAGATGTTTCTGCTTGTACTTTTTTTTCATTAAATGCCTTTTCAAATGCATCTGCCTGGCGCTCTGCAACGCGCGCTCCCCGAAGCCCTGTTGATGCAATGCTCTTTGTCTTGGCATATTGTATTTTCCCGCGCTCTGTAAAATCCGCTTTTTTGAGTTTTTCTGTTGGTTTTATCGAGACTTCGACAAGGCCACCGCCCTTTGGATAGAAACCGCATTTCTTTACCTCTGCGTTTATGGCTATGCCAATTTTTTTCAAAAAATAACAAAAGATGTCTGTAAAATAATCCATTGGGGGGCTCCAGCGAACGTGCGTGCCGCCTTTTATGGCAAAGGACATCTCTTTACCACAAAAAACAGCCGGAAATGTGAGAGTTTGAAGCACAAGAGAGATGGCTCCGGCGGTTCCAATGTCAATATCGTGTTTTCCGCCTGAAATTTTGCCCGGAACAAATTCTACAGTAGTTGAACCAAGTTCTGCGCCAGAAAGCCCTGCGCTACATAGACGCGCGAGCGCCTTGATAGCTGTAAGGTGTTGGGCAGACAGGCCGGGATTGCACCTTTTTGCGCGTATGTTGATTATACGAACCGGACGTCCTGTCACAGAAGAAAGAGCAACGGATGTGCGTAGTATCTGCCCGCCGCCTTCATGGTACGAGCCGTCAATTTCAAGCATATGCTGAGTATTTGCGAATAATTATTAAAGGGTTGGCTGTAAAATAATCGTGATTCTTATGGATTTGAATGAGAAAGTTGCGCTCGTAAAAGAGGTTGGGGAAGAAATTTTGACTGAAGACGAGCTTCGGGAGCTGTTTTTGAAAAAGAAGCATCCTGTGGCATACGACGGCTTTGAGCCGTCAGGCAGAATGCACATTGCGCAGGGGGTTCTTCGTACAATAAATGTAAACAAGATGATTAAGGCAGGCTGCAAATTCACTATGTTTGTTGCTGACTGGCATGCCTGGGCAAACAACAAGATGAACGGAGATCTTGACAAAATACAAAAAGTCGGGGAATATATGATTGAGATCTGGAAAGCGTCCGGCATGGACACGAAAAACGTTGAGTTTGTGTGGGCAAGCGATCTTGCAAAGGACACAGAGTACTGGAAAAAAGTCATGCAGGTTGCAAGGCATTCGACACTGAACCGGGTTGTGCGCTGCGGCCAAATAATGGGGCGCGGCGAGAAGGAGAACCTCTCATCTGCGCAGATACTTTACCCGTGTATGCAGGCAGCAGACATATTTCATCTTAAAGCAGACATAACCCAGCTTGGTATGGACCAGCGCAAGGTCAATGTCCTTGCGCGCGAGATTGGGCCAAAGCTCGGCTTCTGGAAGCCTGTTGCTGTACATCATCACATGCTTATGGGGCTTTCTGCCCCGCCTGATAATGCAGGCGACACGGTTGAGCGTGCAATAGCCATGAAAATGTCAAAATCAAACCCTGATTCGGCAATATTCATGACAGACACAGAGGAAGACATCGCGCGCAAGATAAGAAAGGCGTACTGCCCTGAAAAGCAGGTTGAGGAAAACCCCATAATTGAATATGTGCGATATATGGTATTTGAGATGTTCGGCAAACTCAGTATTGTGCGCCCTGAGAAGTTTGGGGGTAATCTTGAGGTCAAAAATTATGCTGAACTTGAAAAACTCTATTCTGAAGGCAAAATACATCCAATGGATTTGAAAGTAGCCATCACAAAAGCGATAAATGAAATGATAAACCCGGTTCGCGAGCACTTTTTGAAAAATGCTAAGGCAAAAAAGCTCAAGGAACTTGTTGATGGGTTTAAGGTAACGCGGTAGTTATATTCTTTTTCTGTATTAGCAAGAACACGTTGTCAT
>JAFCBV010000147.1 GCA_017610545.1 Candidatus Nanohalarchaeota archaeon
ACAGCATATACGACCCTATATTGAAAGAACTGTACGAATCAGCGAAGAATAGCGAGACAGAGACTATTTTTGACGATGAGTATCTTCTGGTAGAACTCGAAATATCTGACTCTAAACATTACGGTACTGGATTAGGGCGCTTATATGACATCGGCGCTATCGGTATGTCTCCACGTCTTTCACCGCGCAAAGAAACACTAATGAAAAAGACTTGCTATCTCAGAAAAGAATGGGCAGCAGATTATATCGTGAAAAAAAAGGCATGATTCTTGTAAATTGTTATTGTCTGGCTTCTATCGGCAACATGCATATAAAATATATTTAAAAGAAACCAGCAAAAGTAATCGCATGACCTATTTTGAGCACCCCCTGATAAAGGAAAATGCAATTGAAAGGCGTCTTTACCAGGAAACAATCATCGCAGAAGCTGCAAAAAAGAACACCCTTGTAGTCCTTCCGACAGGCACAGGGAAAACACCTGTTGCAATCGGCCTTACAGCAATTCGATTGACCAAACACCATGACTCAAAAATCCTTATTCTCGCGCCAACAAAACCCCTCGTAAACCAGCATATAGAATCTTTCAAAAAAGTCATGCTGATAGGCAAAGACAAATTCATCACAATAACAGGAAAAGACTCACCAGAAGTCAGAAAAACCATGTGGAAAGAGCACCAGCTATTCTTTTCAACACCACAGGTTGTAGAAAACGATCTGATTACAGGCAAGCTCAAACTCACAGACTTTTCAATGATATGCTTTGATGAGGCGCACAGGGCATCAGGTGATTACGCCTACACATACATCGCACGAAAATACATGGAATCATCAAAAAACCCCATGGTTCTTGGCCTCACTGCATCCCCCGGGGGCACAAAAGAAAAAATAGGCATTATCTGCGGCAATTTATTCATCGAAAATGTAGAGATAAGAACAGAGACAGACTGGGACGTAAAAGAATATATAAAACCAATTAACATCAACTGGATTTATGTTACTTTGCCCGCAGAGTATATAAGAGCGCGAAAATACTTTGAGATCACACTCAACAGCCGCCTTGAAAGCCTCAAAAAGATGAGTCTCATCACCTCAAAAAAGGTTTCAAAAAAAATCCTTCTCGACATCCAGAAGCAGGTCTCAATACAGGCATCAAAGACAAGAGACCCCATCCTATACAATGCAATGTCAATTGTCGCACAATGCATCAAGCTAAACCACGCAATTGAGCTTCTGCAAAGCCAGGGCCCCAAACAGGTCGCACAATACATAGAGAAAATGAAAAGCGATCAGAAGACAAAAGCAGTCCGTGTGATTCTCTCAGACGAAAACTTCCGGATGGCAGAAAATATCATCAATTTTATCATCGAGGAAAACATAATACATCCGAAGATGGATGAGCTAAAAAGGATTCTTGAAAGCAAACTGACTGGCGGTAAAAAAGCAATAGTATTTACGCAATACGTAAAGACAGTAGATGAGATCAAAGAACACGTCGCAGGCAAAAAAGTACAGCCTATCGCCTTCATTGGCCAGCGCAAAGGCCTCTCGCAAAAAAAGCAGATGGAGATCCTCGACAAATTCAGGAACGACGAATATAACTGCCTTGTAGCAACTTCGGTGGCAGAAGAAGGGTTAGACATCCCAAAAGTAGACCTCGTAATATTCTACGAACCAATCCCCTCAGAGATAAGGACCATCCAGAGAAGAGGAAGAACAGGCAGGATGAAAGAAGGAGATGTATGCATACTGATCGCAAAAGGCACAATTGACGAGGCATATTACTGGTCATCAAGGCACAAGGAGCGCAAGATGAAGTCAGTGCTAAAGACCATGAAAGGCGGCTTCACCGCAGACGCAGTCACCATCTCAAAAAAGAGCGAGATAGATCTGAAAATCAAAAAGCAGGAATCACTCAAAAAATACTCAGGAAAAGACCCGGTAATCATATACACAGACACGCGCGAAAGAAAGCTCTTGCGGGAGCTGAAGGAATTTGAAACCAGCGGATTAGAACTAAGGACAATACAACTGGAGGTAGGAGATTTCCTCTTAAGTGACAGATTGTGTGTTGAAAGAAAGACATTTGAAGACTTCCTCCAATCCATCATCGACGGCAGGCTATTCGCTCAGGTAAAGGCCCTTGCAACAAATTTTGAAAGGCCCATCCTTCTTCTTGAAGGCGAGCATCTTTATGGTCAGAGAAATATTCACCCGAATTCAATTAAGGGTGCAATCAACTCAATATCCATTGACTTTCGGATACCCATTCTCTGGACAAAGACCCCGAAAGACACCGCAGAACTGATAGTAAGCCTGGCAAAGCGCGAGCAAGAAGAAAAGAAGCGCATTGTCCAGGTCAAAGGCGAGAGAAAGGCGCAGACAGTATCTGAGATGCAGGAAGGAATAGTCGGCATGCTCCCTGGTGTAAACACTCTCCTTGCAAAAAGGCTTTTGTCAGAGATCGGGAGTGTCAGGGGGGTGGTGTGTGCGGATGTTGATGCCCTCAAGAACGTCGAGGGCATAGGCGCTGAAAAAGCAAAAAAGATAAAGAAAGTAATAGAAGAAAAGTACGAGTGAGGATAAGTTATTGGCAAAGACAGAACAAATCACCCTTCCGATGGACAAATATCATCAATTATACCCGCCGTTAAAATTATAGAGTCATAGAAAATTATTTAAGAAACAGAATCGTACATCTTTGTATGTGGGTTGCAAAAATCAGGCTAAAGCACGATTGTATTATTGCAAACAGGTGTGCGAAATTCAAAGTTCTGGCGCAGTCATTGGAA
>JAFCBV010000148.1 GCA_017610545.1 Candidatus Nanohalarchaeota archaeon
TAACGAAACTGTAATTGGAGCAATAGAAGCTGCAGGAACATACATACTCGTTAGCCCAGAGGGATCGGTAGTTGTAGGTGATAAATCCTTTCGACTAGAAGGTACACTCCCTACAGATTATGCAATAATACTTGATGGTGCTTCTTCAAGTTATGGGCTAACTCCTGAAGGTGAATTGATAGAAAAACCAACAAATGTATTTGGGACGGATCCCCTCATACAGATAACTCCAAAAGGCATAGAAATACAAGATGGTAAAAATAAGTATGTCGGAGATGATGCTCTGGGATATTTAGGTGAACATAATATCTCGGTAGTATCCAAACAAGGACCCGCATACAAAGTTCAGGAACCACGGTATTTTAAACCAAATGCAGGTCCGGCGGGAATTGATATATTTGATTAATTGTGTCATTTCCCCATATAATCCTTCAAATCCCTGATGCCGAGGAACTTGTTCTTTGCAGAGCGTATAGTTCCTGTGACGCCGAGGATTATGAAGACCACGGGCTCGCCGTTTATCTCGCGGATTGATGTGATTGCTGCGCGAAGTTTCTCAACCCCGAAGTGATTGGTACGTATGATGCCCTTTTTCTTTGAAGCATCATACAGATTTCCCGGCACCCAAAGACTCATCTCAGACGTGCCTGCATCGCCGAACAGCGCAAGGGACGCCTTCCAGACAGTCTCAACAACCCCGCTAAAGGCAATATCTTTTTTGGACAGTACTTCAAATACAACATACCTGTGATTCTCTCGTAGTGTCGGGGGAAGCATATTAAGTGCCATATTATTCAACCTCTTTCAGGAGTTGTTCTTTCTTCTCCTTTATGCGCACGCCGGGAGCTACGTTCTTCGGGTCTTTCTCATCCTTTGCGCGCTTTGCAATCATTTCAGGAATTTCGGAGACCGTCCTTATTGCCCTGTCTGTTGCAAGCCCAACCACGGACGCAAGAGATGCCATATCGCGCCCTGCACGCATTTCATACGTATTTTGGGCGGCACTCGTAACAATAAGCGGCGCACCATATTTTTCTGCCAACATTGCGTTTTTTCTCATATGTGTGAGCACATGGCATCGGATTTTCCTGTAGGACTGCAAAAACCCGCGGAAATTAAGCTCGATTGCAACCCCGTTCTTTGCTGCAAATCCCGCCATCACATGGTCAATACCGCCGTCCTTCCTCATAATTTCCGGATGAGCAAGGATATCAACGCGTGGGTTCTCGCAGGCTGCACGATTTATCTCATCGTCCCCTCCGGACACGACTATCAAGTCTGCGGCCTCGCGAAGCGCATTCACCTTTAAAGCAAGCTTATGTGCCCTGTCAACCTTTACTTCTGCTCCGACAAGGACATTAATCTTCGGTTTTGCCTCCAAAACCTCTTTTCTTGCCTCAGCAAGCTCTTTTGCAGTTTCAATCCGATCCACAATAGCAATGCCTTGAAAACCAAGGCGCTCTGCCATGCGGATCATATCTACCGCATATTCGGTCCCAAAAGACCTTTTAGTGGTCACATGCAGGTCATAGTATTTTCGAAGCATTAAAGATTATTAAACATGCAAATTTATATTCACACAAACAAGTGCTTATCAGCGCATCGCGCGCTGATTCACACCATAAAGAGGGGGCCTTAGGGTAGCTTGGTTATCCTTCGGGCTTTGGGAGCCCGGGACCCCGGTTCAAATCCGGGAGGCCCCATTTTTGGCGATTACGTCGCGCGAGGCCTGCTCGCAAATCCGCGCAGACGGAATCGACCAAAAAGCTTGAAAAGCCTCATCAATAGCCTCGTGGGATTTTCATGATTTGCTTCACCAATACAAAATAAAACCGATAAGCTCAATTCGGTTTCGGAGTGAACCGCCGGAGAGCTTGAAAAGCTTAACCAAAAACATAGTAGATTTTCATGATTTTTTATGAGTGAACCCAAAATTGGCATCTTCAAGACACTTTATCAAATTCGGTCTTGGAGACGTTGGAACGAAGCGAAGCGCAGTGACTTCGTGCTCGTTTCAATTTTGGTGCGAACCATAAAAAAGCTTGAAAAGCCCAACCAATTGTATTTGTGAGATTTTCGAGGATCTCGCGCCTTCAATCACTGCAGGTCGCGCGAGACTGCATAGCGAGCCAGCAAAAGAATAAGTAACGAGAAAACCAGCGGCTCGCTTATTATAAATAATCATACGTTGTCTTCGGAAAAGGGCCATCCCCGTGGCACATATCTTCCTATTTTAATCCTCTTAGGATCCTCATTTGACTCAGACCTATGAGATTCTGCAATTTGTGCCATAATGGTAGGGCCTCCCTCCACACTAGTAATAGAGGGTGTATTTCCTTTCATTACATTATAACATACTTCTTTTTGAGAAGTATCAGTATCGCCGGGAAGATCATATCTTCCAGCAACCACTAGTGACGCTTCGCGCTCTCTAGGGGATATACCACCTATTTTTCTCTCTAATTCATCAAAACGACGAACCAATCCACCTAAAATATCCTTAAGATTAGAATCCTGATACGGTCCACCCGACATAAAATCACCAAAAATACTTTACTCCTCATTTAGTGATTATTTTTTTAAATGTACTGATGGACATTGAATTGGCAAACGAGTGCAACAAGAACGCATAAACGACCTACTTAATCCCTCTCAATTCCTCCATCTCACCCCTCTGTCTTTGCAAGGCGCGCGCAAAACCGATTTGCCATTATTATCTGCGCATCAACAAAAGGGCCGACCTCTTTCTTCCAAACAGAGCGCGGATTATTCCGTACGAATATGCATCCTGTCTCTTGCAACAGCAAATATATTCCTGCGCCTTTCAAACAACTCTGATTCATCACTCTTCATCCCGGACACTTCTCCCCCTTAAAACCCTATGATAAGAAACCGCAAACCTGTGCGCCTCGTCACGTATCCTCTGCAATAGTTTCAGCGCACCACTTTTTCGGTTCAAGCGAATCGGCATAATCTTACCAGGAACATAAATCTCTTCATCACCTCCGTCAATCACGGCAAGGGCAGGCAAATTCATCTGAGTGCGAATCGTTCCTGAAAAACGCCGAAAAACAATCTCCCGAATTGATGCAACATCATCCTGCCCGTCAACTGCGCGTAATATCTTAAATCGCCGATACTTTGACTTATCAGCCTCACCATCCTGAAAACGAACCATTGAGCCCACAACAAAGCTTCCCTGTATATTTGAGACATCAAAACACTCTATTGAAACAGGAACCGCATCAAGATTCAAAAGAGATTTCAGCTCAACAAGCTCAGGCAGATATTTCAATTCAAGCTCATGCGATATATTCTTGAGCAAAAGCTGAATCAGCTTTCTTTTCTCCCCGCTTTTAGCAACTTTTATTCTGGCTTTTTTCCCGGACAATTCAAAAAGATATGCTTCTATGCTTTTTGTATCCAGAGGCTCAATCCCTACAAAAATTCCGGCAGGAACCGGTGCTGTATAATAGTGCTGTTTAATAAATTCTGAAAGAAACTTTTTTGGCTCTGATTCACTCACTGCCTCGTGGCGCGTCCTTCCAAGAAGAATTCCTCTTCGCACATTGAAAATCTGCACAAAATACTTTTTTCCTGCGCGCGCAAACCCTATCAGGTCTCCGTCATATTCGCTCTTTGATTCTATTTTCTGCTTCACATTAAGGGCACCCATTGATGCAATTTGGTCGCGGTAAATTTTGGCAGCCTCATAATTCCCTGCGTCAGACGCAGCGCGCATTTCCTGCGCAAGGCAAGGCAAAACATCATCAACATTGCCGCGCAAAAAAGAGACTGCGCGCTCAATTCGCTCCAAATAATCTTCTTTTGTTATTGCTCCCACACAAGGCGCACTGCACTTCTCTGTGTCTTTTTTCAGGCACTTTTTCAAAGGCATCCTCCGGCAAATTCGAATACCAAATATATCAATTGCAATGCGAAGTGCGCGCCGTACAGACCGAACGTCTGTGTACGGGCCTAAGTAAAGTGATTTTTTGTTTTTAATCTCGCGCACAATATAGATTCTTGGAAATGCTTCCTCAAGCGTGATTCGGATATACGGGTAACTGCCGCTGTCCTTAAGGTCTATATTGTATTTAGGCTTATGCTGTCGTATCATGCGCGCCTCAAGAAAAAGTGCCTCAACTTCGTTGTCAGTAAGAATGTACTCTGCCGAGCCTTCGGCTTCACCAAGCATGTGTGTGGTCTTTATGTCGTGAGATCTCTTTGGAGCATATGACGCAATGCGCTTTTTCAGGTTCTTTGCCTTGCCAACATAGATAATCGTGCCTGCGGCATTCCTGAACAAATACACTCCTGCGGACGCCGGGGCTGCATTCATGTTATCAACCATAAGAAATATACATAAGCAATATTTAAAACAGAAGCTTAGCACGCACCGGACGGCACCGCAGCATAGATTCCGACCCTAAAATGCTTCATCCAGCAAAGCCACGCCAGAAGAACAATCGTTATCAGACCCCACTGCCAAAGCACGTCATGTATAAACGAAAATGCTTCGGTCCCAAGAATCATGCTCGCATAAACTGATGTATATATGCGAATAATGTTGCCGAAAAAAATTACGTGAGCCCCTGCAATCAACCCCAAGACTCTTGTTTTCAAACGTACAGCACGCACTGCAAACACAAGCCCGGAAAATGCAAGAAAAGACTTCCACCCAACACAATCTTTGATAATCTCAATGGTCCACAAAAACGGCGCTTGTACATACAAAAAATTGTCTGCCTGAATTACAAACACTCCCGAAAATGAAAGAAGATAGAAGACCCCCTTTGCAACAAGGACCTGTAGAAAGAAGGCATCAAAATTAGTCCATAAAATCAGGTGAAATGGCAGTGCAAGAACCGTAAATCTCGAAAGAAACACGAGTGTATTCCACAGGCGCACCTGAAATGGCGTGAATTTTTTTGTTGTCTTTTTCTCAAAAAGAGCCCATTTCCGGGCAAGATCCTTAATGGCATTCATAACCATACAGAAAACCAAATTCCGCATCACGAAGCCACATACATTTTCTTGCCGCAGCAGTTGGGCACCTCAAAAAGAGTGTCTTCAGGTTGATTTTCAACTGTTTTTATGCCCCCGCACGCAGAACATTTGTACTCTGTCATGTTATATCCCCTCCTAGATAATTT
>JAFCBV010000017.1 GCA_017610545.1 Candidatus Nanohalarchaeota archaeon
AAGTTACGCCTTCTGCCACATCTAACGAAATGCCTGGGACGATTCCACGTAAATCGTATGTCTTTGTGTTATATTGTGTGCTTAATGTGTCGAGCAGATTCTTTGCAGTCTCGCTTTCCTGAGAGCCCCGATAAATAGCGATATCTTTTAGGGCAACAGAATATTCTTTTAATTTTTCATTAAGAACAGTGAGCACACTTTGTGGGTCAATACTTTCATCAATATGCCCTAAAAACCCGAATTTCTTGTTTGGATCATATCCTGCTATCGCAGCACAACCCAAAAGACCACAGGTATACATCTTTGGTGTTTGGCATGTTTTGTCAGTAAATCCAATTTCCTTTTGGAGTACTTCAAAATAGTCTTGACTGTCTTTAAGTTCGAGAATATTTTTTTGTAGCATCGAATATGTTGGATAGACAAATATATAAATTATTACTAGGACGTAATTATATCTTCAACCCCACTTCCCAAGCGTTGTCTGCTTTTTTCTTTCGTCTAATTCAAGCAGTTTCTTGAACGTGTTATCAACGCGCTCGCCGGAAAACTCATGGCGCCCGCAAAGTATTTTTTTGACCTTTTCTATGTCAGGTGCACCTTGCTCTAAAGAATACTCGTTTGTCACAGGCGGATTGATGAAAAAATCCCTTATCCTTTCAGGTTTGATTTCACAATCCCATTTCACGTTTGCAAAAAGATCATCGAATTTCGGGTGCTTGCGCACGAGTTTTAGCGCGGTCTTTGGGCCAATACCCTTTATGCCGCCGGGATTATAATCAGTTCCGATAAGAATGCCTAGATTTATTAGTTGTTCATGTGTTATGCCTAACTCTTTCAGTATTTTAGTACAAGATAGGACTTCAGGAACAACATCGCGGTATGCACCGGTTCCGGGAATTTTTCGTCTGCCGGTTATGTTCAGGTTTCGTATGAGCCTGGGCGCACCAAAAAGAATAGAGTCCAGATCACTTGATGCAACAGCATAAACATCTCCTTTTTTTGCCATGTATGATGCCTGCGCCTCGCCCTCGCTTGGCGCTTGTACAACAGGAATACCGAGTGCTGCAAGGAGTTCTTTTGACTCTGTAAGTATGTCTTCAGTCATCTCAACTGATGCCTGGGCGTGCTTTTTTGCTTCGCCAAGGTCGCCCTTGTCCAGCGCCTCCTGCCATTTCTCTTTCGCTTCCTTTCGTATGGCCCTGCGTTTATTTGTCGTCGTTGCCTTAAGGTCCGGTGCCTTGCCGTCAAAGACATAAACAAGGCGTACTCCGGCAGACATCTGGTTGATTGATCGATAAAAAAGGCCTGACAGGTGGCTTGTTATGTTTCCGTGAGTGTCCTTGAGCGGTGTGCCGTCGTACTGTCTTATTATCGATAGAAACTGGTAAAGCGTATTTAAGGCATCAACTGCAAGGGTCCTGTTTGCAAGAGACTCAAGCGATATCTTCTCTTTTGTTACGAGGCTGCTGATTTTTACACCCATAACCCGTGTTAGAATGCAAAACATAAAAGCCTGAAGATACACGCACAAGCTTTATAATTCTCTTTCATCAAAAACAACTATGCTTTTAAACTACCAGACATTCAGTACATTTGTTTTCGACCTTGACAGCGCGGTTTGGCGCCTGAGCGAGCTTCGAACAAATGCAAAAAATGTAATTGACAAGCTCATATCAAAACACAAGAAAATATACTTTATTTCAAATAACACTCTTCTTTCGAGAAATGAGTTAAGGGATAAGCTTGTAGAATTTGGTATTAAGGTGAATAAAGAGCAGATAATTAATGCAGGATATTCTGCGGCAAGATTCCTTGAAGAGGCTGAAGCAAAAGAGGTCTATGTTATTGGCGAGCACGGGCTTATAAAAGAGCTTGAGGAGCGGAAAATAGGAATTTCAGACAAGGCAAAGCATGTTATTGTCTCTGTTGACCGCAACTTCACGTATGGTAAGCTCAAGGTCGCGGCAGACTTGATAAACCACGGGGCAACATTTTATTGCACGGGCATATCGCGGTTCTTTGAGGCCGGAAATGAAAAGTTTCCTGCAGAAGCACCGATAATAAAAGCAGTTGAAATACTTACCGGCAAAATCCCGAAGCTTCTTGGAATGCCGGGGGATGTAATGAAGCAGAGGTTCTTTGAGGATGTTTTTATGTTCCCTGAAGATGTTATTTTCATTGGCGGCGACCATGAAATTGATGTTGCTTTTTCAAGGCGCTGTGGGTTCAAATGCGCAGTGTTGCCTGAAAATGGTGAAGCGCTTGCAGAAATCAAGGCGCTTCCTGCTGAAAAGAAGCCGGATGTTGTTTTGTCTACTTTGCTTGAATTGATAAGGGAGTAATATCTCGTCAGTGTGCTGCCAGCGAAGCCTCTAATATATTCTAAACAAATTAAGAGTCCGTTCCGGTAGGCTACGAGTAGTGCCTCTTTAACCAATAAGGCAATCAGGTACTTTGTGTTGTGGTTACCCACAGATGTGTTGTATCACACGAACAGACATAAAGTTATAACTGTTCAAGAAGAGTTTCACATATGAGTGAACAATATGTTCTTGCTGTTATGCCTCTTGAATGGAATACGTTAGATGAAATCACAGGAATTCTAAAGTATATCTCAAATAAGAATGAATGGGGGCCTGTGACATCAGGAGCAATATTGGACAAAGATCTTGGTTTGCATTTTCCTGAAAAGAAACCAGAATACGAAAACATAAGAACTATGCTCTCTGGTATGATGGACGAGTTATCTGAGGGAGATGAAACGCTAAGAAAGTATATGTTCTTCAAAGTAGAGGGTCCGGGCCCCGTTAGTCAGGAAGACCTTTCATCAATCCAAGAGATATATTCAAAGTTAGTATATAGGGTCTGTGATAAAACATAATGCATATCTGTTAAATTCATATACTGCTTTTGGCCACTAAATTACAAATTGTACGAGTCTGTCCTGATAGGCTAAGTTAGTGCCTCCTGAATCAACAATATGCGCAATGTTTTGTTGTTGCGTGGCACTTGTAGCACATAATGAGATGGACTCTAAATAGTTACCTGCACAATGCCGTCAGCATCAATCAATGCATTAACTGTGGCGCTTTCAACAGCAGAATCCACATTCTCAACTACTTGCCTGAATTCAACGCAAATCAGGACATCTGTTACACATGTTTTCTTCAGTGTGTCTGAAATTACTTTTTTTAGGTTGCTTATGAGAATTGCAGGGTCTGTTATTGACTCGCGCCTGAACTTATCTGAAAACATAAATGAGACAAATTTCAGTCCGGTCACTCTTGTACCTGGTGCGAGGGAAATCTTCAGGAATTTTTTTGCGTCTTGTCCATGCCCTGAATGGCTTACAGTGGATTCTATTGCACTTTCCTCGCGAATCTTGATGTCAGACACATTCATTAAATGAAGTGTGTCGCGCACTTTTTTCAGGCGCGCGGAAGAAACCTCAAGAGCTATCTCGCGCGACATTATGGCTGCATTGAATGCTCCGGCCTCCAGGGCCTTGCGCAGGATATCTTCGCATTCATGGTGTGTGTTGATTGTTCCGACGATTTTTATCAGGCGCATAAGTTGACTTCACGAGGTAGTTTTAAATATCATTCATTTTGGACCACTGCATTAGGGCAAAGACATATATCTTATGCGTATTAAAGAGTTGTATGATTGCAGTAATTCTTGCCGGTGGGAAAGGTACAAGGCTTCGCCCGCTTACGTATGCTGTGCCGAAACCACTTCTTCCGGTTGGCCAGAAACCACTTCTTGAAAATGTAATCCTGTATCTCAAAGAGCACGGCATAACAGAATTTATAATAAGTGTTGGATACCTTGGATACCAGATAAAGAACTATTTTGGTGATGGCGAAAAGCTCGGCGTAAAAATAGATTATATTGAGGAAAAAGTGCCTCTTGGAACTGCCGGGTGCCTGAATCTTATTCGCGACAGGCTGACAGAAACATTTATCCTGATGGGCGCTGATAATCTTACAACACTTGATTTGACTAAGTTCATAAAATTCCATAAAGGCCACAAAGGCGTCATGACTGCCGCACTATTTGAATATTCCAGAAAAGTGGAGTTTGGGATATACGAACTTAATGAAGATTCTTCGGTAAATACGTTTTCTGAAAAGCCAACATTTAAGCACTATGCCGGTACAATGATTTTCTGCATTGAGCCCGAAATTTTTAAGTTCATACCTCAGACAGAAAAGCCAAAGCTACTAAATCTCACAGACCACATTATTCCGAAACTTCTTGAGTCCGGAAAGAAAGTATTCGGTTATCCATTCCGTGATTACTGGGTTGATGTCGGAAGACTTGATGAGTATAATAAAATGCATGACGCTCCGTTATATGGAAAAACCGAAGCTGACAAAAAGAAAGAACCGGATTAGAACTCAAGTGTTTTTCTTATTTCTTGTGCCCGGTCCCGAAGCGCAATTGCCTGCTCAAAATCAAGATTTTCGGCAGCTGATTTCATTTCGGTTTCAGTGCGCACTAGTTCATCATAGAGCTTCTTTTTGTCATTGCCTGTGAATGCAGGTGCTACTGCTTCGGCAGCCTGCACTGCCTTGACAATGGTTGTCGGAGTTATGTTGTGTTTTTTGTTGTAGTTGCTCTGTATTTTTCTTCGCCTTTCAGTTTCTGTTATTGCTTCATTCATTGAGCGAGTTATTGTGTCTGCATAAAGTATGACTCGTCCGTTTGCGTTTCTTGATGCCCTGCCAATGGTCTGTATCAGGGAACGCGCGTTTCTTAAGAATCCTTCTTTGTCTGCGTCAAGTATTGCGACAAGTGAGACCTCAGGGATGTCAAGGCCTTCGCGCAAAAGATTTATGCCAACAAGGCAGTCAAACTCGTTTGCGCGCAGTGCCCTGATGATTTTTATTCTCTCGAAAGTGTCAATCTCTGAGTGAAGGTATCTTGTTCGTATGCCTTTTTTCAGGAAGTATTCTGTCAGGTCCTCTGCAAGCCTTTTTGTGAGGGTTGTGACAAGAATTCTCTCTCCTTTTTTTGCAGTTGCAATAATCTCTTTTTCGAGATCAGGTATTTGCCCTTTTGTCTTTCTTACTTCAAGGTCTGGGTCAACAAGACCTGTCGGGCGAAGTATTTGTTCGACAACGCACCCGCTGTTTTGTAGTTCATAATCGGCAGGCGTTGCTGATAAAAAAATCGTATGATTCATGAATTTTTTGAATTCATCAAATTTGAGGGGTCTGTTGTCAAAAGCGGACGGCAGGCGGAACCCATAATCAACAAGATTATTCTTGCGCGCCCGGTCTCCTTTATACATTCCATGTATTTGCGGGAGTGATGCATGTGATTCGTCAATCACAATCAGAAAATCGTTGCCATAAGCGTCTTTGAAAAAATCAATAAGGCAACTTGGCGGCGCTCCCGGCTTTCTGCCGTCAAAATGGCGCGAGTAATTCTCTATGCCGTTGCAGTAGCCCATTTCAGAAATCATTTCAAGGTCGTATTTTGTTTTTGTCCTGATCCTGTGCTCAAAAAGAGGGTCAAGTTTCGGTGCCCACTCTTCAAGCTCCGTTTCTATGGTCTTTAGTGCTTTGTTTCTTGATTTTTCACCTGCTACAAAATGTTTTGCAGGAAATATTAGTGCGGTTTCAATATTATCTATTTTTCTTCCGTTCTCCGGGTTGACAAGGCTCATTTTTTCGACTTCGTCACCGAAAAACTCTATTCTGGTGATTTTTGTGTCGTAGCCACCGATTATATCTACGGTGTCTCCCCGAACACGAAACCTCCCGGGGATGAGTTCTGTGTCGTTTCTCTCATACTGCATTTCGATAAGGCGCGAAAGGAGTGCTTTTTGAGAGACTTTTTTGCCTTTTTTGATTGAGACTGTGAATTTTCTATATTCTTTTGGCGAGCCAAGCCCGTAGATGCAAGAGACGCTTGCAACAACAATCACATCTTTTCTTGTCATGAGCGAGGTCGTCGCAGAAAGGCGCATGCGTTCAATGCGCTCGTTTATTGATGCGTCTTTCTCAATATATATGTCTGTCTGGGGGATGTAGCTTTCGGGTTGGTAGTAGTCGTAGTAGCTGACGAAGTACTCTACTGCGTTTTTCGGGAAGAAGTCTTTGAACTCGCTGTAAAGCTGGGCTGCAAGGGTCTTGTTGTGGGACATTACGAGGGTTGGCATTTTGAGCTTCTCGATGACGCAGGCTATTGAGAATGTCTTGCCGGAGCCTGTTACGCCGAGAAGGGTGTTTGTTTTCGATTTCTTTGCGCATTTGACGAGTTCTTCGATGGCTTTTGGCTGGTCGCCTTTTGGTGTAAAGTTGGATACGAGTTTGAAGTTCATGGGTAGAATGGTGGATGATAAGAATAAAAAAGGTATTATTGGTGAAGCAAATCATGGAATTCCACGATGATGTTCGGTAGGCTTTTCAAGCTTTCCGACGGCTCACTCCGAAATTAAAACGAGCACGCCAATTTCGGTTCGCTCATAAAAAATCATGAAAATCTACTATGTCGTTGATTAAGTTTTTCAAGCTTTCCGACGGCTCAGCTCATGCGGACTTGCGAGCATACCTCGCATGGCTTCGCTCGTCGTAAATGCAGGGGAAGGGATTTGGACTCCCGAATGGACTAACCAACCGGGCCCTGAACCCGGCGCCGTTGACCGCTTGGCTACCATTCTTTGCAAAGCCGAACATGTAAAGAACATTAGCACAGAAGTTATTGATACATTATTTTAATTCATCCAAAAGCTTTTCCATTTCAAGGCTGAATTCTTTTGCCCTTGTGAGGGAAGTTTTAGCTTTCGAATGCTTCTCGATTTCTATTGTCCGATACTGAACAAGGCCTCGTTTATTTCTTTCAAAATCAAATGACTCTACTAAAGCGTCTGCTTTTATTCCAGCAAGATTCAGGGCTTCATCTTTTGTTTCTTCGTATTTTTCAAGCAACAAAGTCTCCTTTAGCTTTTTTCGGACAAAAACAATCATGGCGTCCGCAGTTACTTTATGGGCAATCTTTCCACCCACCTTATAGCCAAGCCTCAATAGAACAGCGTTTGCATAATAGAACATTGAGTAGTACGAACAGACAATAACCCATAAATCAGAAAGATTCTGCTGGTGAATTTCTTCTGCCACCCGTAGGCTCTCTTTTGAATTCCTGAGAAGAACATCCATTACAGGCCTCATTACAATCGATTTTTTCAGCAGCCCTTCCTGCAAATAAGATTTTACGTTGCTTTCCGCTTCCTTTATTCGATTCTTATCCAGCATTTTTTATCAGCCTGTAGTATTCCTCTATTCCGAGCAAGATGACATTGTTTTTGATTGCTTCACTTACAACAGTAAATTCCTTTAGTTTTGCCATGTGAATAAATTCTTCATAAGTTACGTACGTTAAGTGTATTTTTTTTGGCAATAGCGAGAGCGTGGCATGTATCTCTTTTTCATCACCCCCGACAGCCAATATGTCGATGTCTGAGTGCCTGTTCGCTGTTCCTCTGGCATGAGAGCCGAATAGCAATGCAACAAAAAAGAAGTTGAGTTCTGCCAGCCTGTTTGAGAGAACCAGAAAATCCTTGTTCCTAAACAATTCCGTTCTCTTTGCGTATTCTGCATCGAAAACCTTATCGCTAAATTTTGACCTAAATTCACATATCTTCGAATTACCTACTTTGGTGACTTTAATCAATCCTTCTTTTTCAAGTGCCACAACTTTTTCGTATGCTATGCGGTAGTTTATTTTCAGCGCTTCAGCTATCTTTTTTATTGTAAATTTTTCCTCACTGTTTTCAATCAGCAGTTTCAGTATCTTTATGTCGCTGTTCATAACTATTACCTATTGTAATAATACTATTACTTAAAGTAATATAAAGTTTTTGTGCATTAATCTACATAGATTACATCATATCTATGTGATTACCCAATGCAAAGATGCGCTTATATGTGTAATTGTATGGTGTTGCCAATAGACCATGCCGTCTGGAGACGTGTTCAACGATAACCAAAACACACGTTTATTTTATATAAATTATCTGAATTGCATTTTTTCTTATTTTTACTATCAACATCCATACATTCCACGTACCACCATGTTGATGAGGGTATGGGCTTTTCATTCATGATGTATGCAGGGGAGGGGATTTGAACCCCCGAATGGACTAACCAACCGGGCCCTGAACCCGGCGCCGTTGACCGCTTGGCTACCCCTGCGTTTTTTGGTGAGTGAGTCCGCAAGCGACAAGCTCGTTTTGCTTGCGAGGCGAACTATCCAAAAAGCTTGAAAAGCCCATCCAACTGATTCTGTGGATTTTCATGATTTTTAGCACATAAATCCAAATCAGCATGCTCGATTTAATTTCGGTGCGAGCCATTAAAACCATTTCGCTTGCGCTCTAAGGTTTCCAAACTTCGTTTGGAAAAGCATGAAACGCCTATCCAGCCGAACTTGTGGATTTTCATGATTTTTAATGAGTGAGCCCGAAAATCCGAACTATCTGCATATACGGACTTTTTGAGGTATCTGCATGAAGTGTTCGCATGATACATTTAAAACGCTTTCACTTGACCCCAATAATCTTATGAGAAAAAATAAGGAGGTTATTGTTTATCGAAAGCGCGTTAAACCCACGGAGTCCGTTAATATTTACTCCGTTTTTGAGAGTGAGTGAGTCATGCCCTTCTGATTCTTTC
>JAFCBV010000149.1 GCA_017610545.1 Candidatus Nanohalarchaeota archaeon
ATAAAGCAGGACAACACCATAAAACAGTTGATACAGGTATCCTACAACATAGACGACCCAAAGACAAAAGAACGCGAACTGCGCGCATTGTTAAAAGCCTCAGAGCGCACAAAATGCGCGAATCTGCTCATAATCACATGGGACTACGAAGACACAGAAATAATCGACAAAAAAACAATAAAATACATCCCTTTATGGAAATGGCTCATTACATAACAATTATAAAACCCCGCGCCCGAAATGCCCTGCAGTATACTTTTTTGATTTGCAGTTATCAAAAAATGGTTCTGTTATGGTGTTGAGCCTTTAGCAATCACGATTACATCTAGTGCAGTCTGCTTCAATTCCGGAGACATTGTTAGCACCACGACAATAATGAATAAAACAAAAAGTGCCACCTCAATTGTATACGCTCCACCTTTGCGCCTTTTAAATAAATCCATTAAATCACCCCTTATATTTCCTGAAAATATCATCTGTTTCTTAATTCGCGCCTCCTTTTTATAATGCGCGCATATTCTTTTTAAAGCAAAAACACCCCATCCAAACAATTTCACAAAACCCCGCGCGCGAAATGCCCTGTAGTGTGCCCTTTTCTGATTCTGCAGTCATCAAAATCCCCAAAGGTCAAAATATCCCGATAAATTCCAATAATGTCTTCTACATTTTTTTCCAAATCAATATAATAATATTTTACCCCGTGTTTCAGATACTCTCTTGATTTATTAAACAATCCAATTTGCTTGTAGTTAAGTATTTCAGTTGTATTGTTTTGCCGCCTCACCCGAAAGTGCCTTCCTCCCCAGTCAATAAGTTCCGGAGCTTTCAATTTTTCCCTGCTGTTCATAAGCACAAGATCTCCATGAACAAAGACAATAAAGTTTTTGTTTTTAAGTGACGCAATTTCATTAAAATTAAGTTCCGGAGAAATTATCGGTATGCCCTTGTAGTGGCTCAAATCAACATCATTAAAGCAATTGAAAAAGTAATCAAAATGCAGTTCATAGGGGTTCAGAAATTTAAGAAAACCCCTGTTTCCGACCAAAACCCCGTCTGGTTTGAGCTTATCTATTTTTTTCACAATTTCCTGAATTTGCCTGTCAGACACGATTCGGGGCGTGTAAACAAAAAATCGTGAATGAGTCATCAACGGTTTTATCTCCGCGCAATCGTCTTTAAGGACATCATAATATATGACGTCTGCGCCCGCTTTGTTAATGGCAATTGCAGATTTTTTGTTGTACGCCTTTGAAAAAATTTTAATTTCAGAGTGGTTTGGCACATCGATAAACGCAGACAAGAACTTTTTGGTTTCAGGAATCACAGGCCTTCTTTTTGGAATTTCATCGCCCAAATTAAATTCTTTCTCTACAGAAGATGTTTTGTATGCCGGGATTCGTTCTTCCGGTGACTGAATATCAATCTCAACCAACTCTCCGCTAACCGCCTTTGAAACAGAAACATTGTCTTTTTTTATCCATTTTACTGTGTTTCCTGTTCTTGTTCCGTCATTTAGCCACAACGCAATCCCGTCTCCGATTTTGATGCCTGTTTTTAGCAGTATTTTTCCATCCTTTAAAATGCCAAGAAAGAGCCCGCGATTCATCGGAGCGCGCGAGTCAACGATGGATTCCGTAAATCCAAACCCTTCTGTAAATTCTCTGTTGAATGCAAGCTTCAGGTCTTCAATATCATTATCCGTAACAGAAAAAGAGTTGCTGTAATATTGGTCAATATACTTGCGGTATATCCGTGCGCACGTTGCGACATAAAACGGGCTTCTCATTCGGCCCTCTATCTTGAAAGAAACAATCCCTGCTTTTATGAACTCAGGAATTTTTTGAAGCAGGCACAGATCCATTGTGCTTAGGACATAACGGTTATTGTACTTCATCCTGCACGGCTGTGCGCACAGCCCCCGGTTTCCGCTTCGCCCGCCCGCAATTGATGAAAAAAGGCATTGCCCGCTGTAGCTGAAGCAAAGAGCCCCGTGGACAAATACCTCTGCATTGCATTTTTTTGCAAGAGCCTCAATTTCATCAAAAGGAAGTTCGCGCTCAAGCACAACACGTTCAACCCCCTCCGGTATGGAGAAACTGTTGAGGTTGGTTGCCTGGGTTGAAAGATGTATTTTTAATGAAGGAAAGTTTTTTTGTATCAGAGGAATGAAGCAAGGGTCCTGTATGATTATAGCATCCGCCTTTGCCAAGTAAGCAATGTTTATTTGCCTGAAATATTCTTCCAATTCAGAGTTCTTAACAAGAGTGTTTAGCGCGATATAAACCTTAACATCTCTTTTATGGCAATAGTCTATGGCGCTAAGTATGTTGGTTTCATTGAAGTTTCCTGCAGGCTTTCTTGCGCTGAATTTACTCAGCCCAAGATAAACAGCGTTTGCGCCATTGTTCACTGCCGCTCTAAGGCATTCTTCGTTTCCCGCAGGAAGCAGGAGTTCTACTTTTTGCATACTGCTAGTTAGAATAGAGGAATTAAAAGATTACGTGTTTGTTGGCAACCAAAACACAAAAAACCTAAACAAACCCAAGCAAAAGCCCGCCCTGATATACAACAACAAACAAGGGCCACTTCCACGAATTAGTCTAGCGCCGAATAGTTGCAACAACACCTATGCCTATCACATAAAGAAGCACCATCACAATAAACGCTGCAAAATCACTAACACACAGACATTTAAATATTACTACTAAGAGATAAACATAAACGGGTGATTGTATGGGTAATGCTAGAATACTAAA
>JAFCBV010000150.1 GCA_017610545.1 Candidatus Nanohalarchaeota archaeon
CGCGCCTTGTGCGCACTTTTTTAGCTCATTTGCAATTCCCTTGATCAGGGCTTTGTTTTTTTCAAAATGCGTCATGCGATCGTGTTTAATCACCACACCTATTGGCATGCCGCATGTTATGACAACAACCTGCGAGCCAGAAACCTCATTATAGCCCCCGGCAGCAACCTTTGTGCCGCTACGGCGCGCAACAGACTGCGTAATATCCTGTGCATGCCCGCGCGCAAACTCTTTGTTTCGGTCAACAAGAACAATCTCGTCTGCAAGCCCTCTTTGGGCAATAGTGTATGCTGCCGCAGAGCCGAGCCTGCCCGCGCCGATAACAGAAACTTTTTTCATAAAAATTCCTTCTCGCCTAACAAGAAGAATATATACTTCTTTTTTTAAATATCCTGCCATGGGAGACTATCTTTGGGCAATTCTTTCGTTGTCAGCAGCAATGTTTCTGTCATCGCTTTACATAATAGACCGAAGATTTCTCTCAAACCAGAATTTAAACCCCTTTGTATTCTCTTCATTTGCGACAACACTTGGCGCATTCTTTGCCACGATTCTTGCAGTAGTTGTAATTGGCGAAGTCCCGGAGATTTCAAGCAGGGCTCTTCTTTTCGGAGTTGGCATCGGGCTACTTGGCTCGTTTGGCTCATACGCATACTACTATTCACTTCGAAACAACGAAGCCTCTCACGTCGCACCATTCAGCAAATTTACGAGCGTGTTCTCAATGGTCTTTGCAGTAATTCTTCTCGGAGAATCTGTAAACACAATGACTGTCGCAGGGGTCTTTCTTGTAGGCCTTGGCGGGTATTTTGCAACAGAGCGAAACAGGCAAGGCCATCCAATGATAGACAAGGCAGTCATCCTTATAGTTGCCGCAACTTTTTTCTGGGCAATACGCGGCATACCTGAAAAAATAATACTTTCAGAAATTCACCCGCTTGCCCTTGCATCAATTGCCGCGCTAACACGATGCGCACTGTCAATTACAATCGGAGCAGGTGTACTGAATAAAGAGTGGAAAGTCTTTGCAGGACAGCTTAGAAAGAACGCCCGCGACATGAAACTCCTTCTCTTTCGCGGAATGATTTCTGCAACCAGCCTTACTTTCTATTACTATGCGCTTTCCATGGCGCCTGTCAGCCGCGTAGTTCCCCTTGCAAACACTGATGCGATTTTCACTGTGATTTTTGGCGGCATATTCCTGCGCGAAAAAAACATAAAGAAAAAGATTTTTGGCGCAGTCGTCGCAGTGATAGGGGCGTGGATGATTGTTGTTGGGGGATAATAAAATGTCTGAAGAAAAAGAAATTCCTTTTTGCCCGATGTGTGGTAGCTCTGACGTATCTTCAGATTTCTCGGTTCCTGCTGCAGTCAAAATCGGAATGTTTCCAAAAAAATGCAATCACTGCGGGCATGTTGCAATGATATTTCCAATAGCACAAAAACGGAATTTGCCAAAGAACGTAAAAAGTGCAAAGCATGTCAAAAACAGAAACCTTGTTGATGTGACCTATGGTCGCGGAATGGTAGCTGTCCTTAAGTTGTCTATTCTATTCTTGATTGTCTTGGCTATACTCACATATATCCTGTAATTGCAATCAGCAATCTATATTTTTTTGCAGCACTCAAACATCTCTTTCATATCAAAGAACATCCTGCAAAAAATTTTGCATGCGCCCTCAAGCTCTTTCTTGCCTTTCTTTGTGAGACTGTATTTTTTATTTTTGTCAATGGATACAAGCTTTTTTTCCTTCAATTCTTTCAGGGCAGGATATATTGTGCCCGGGCTTGGCTTTGTGCCTCTTCGCTCACGAAGTTCATTTGCCAAATCTACACCATTCATGCTTCTCTTGCTTAAGCACCATAGAATTAAATACGAAAGATATCCTTTCATGCAACAACAAGCCATATTATTTATTGGACAACCAGTATAATAAATCTTCAAATATCGCATAACCGATAAAAATATAAATATTTGCCGTCCAATATTGGATATCCGATATTCGGGGGTGACTGTATGAACTGCAAAATAATGTGCGAGGGCAAAGAGTGCGCAACAATTGAATGTAAAGAAAGCGGAATTAGCATAAATTACACAGAGGATGGAAAGAAAATGTGCGCAAACCTTGGTGGAGGCTGCTGCTGTTAAGGCAGCACCCTCACATCAATCATCAAAAACAAACAACTCATCAATCTTTGTCTTAAGAGCCTTCGCCACATCGTGCGCCAACCTGAGAGGGCTTGTACTTTCCGATTTCTGAAAGGTTCTTGTCTCCAGCCCATAGTTAAATAGAACCCTCAACAACCTCTTTCAAATTAGGATACATTCTGTTCAAAAAAGCAAGAACCTTCTTTGCGTAATCGCTGCCAAATTCTTTGCCGTAGTACTTGATGCCGTTGCGAAAATATCTTAAATCGTTCATAAAACGCACATCGCTTTCCGGAAAGTTTAGGTTCTGCATATAAGCCACTTCTGCCTCGTGTGCACCATCTCCTGAAGAAGAAAAACCGTCAGCCAAAAGCTTCGCGCGTATAAGGCCAATAAGAATGTCATAAGAAGGTTCAATAAAATAATTTGCGTTTTCATCTGAAAGGTCTACTTTCTTTTTTAGTTCATCTAAGAAGTTCCATCTTTTTTCTGCTTCATCAAATAGAGATCTTGCTCTCAAAATATCAGGGCTTCTTCTTTTAACAATACCGGATTCCGGAAATTCCTCAAAAACTTTCAATATACGACTCATAGCTCAACAGACC
>JAFCBV010000018.1 GCA_017610545.1 Candidatus Nanohalarchaeota archaeon
GCTTTTCAAGCTTCTTCAAACTTTGTTTGAAGACATTCGAACGATAGTGAGATTGTTTTTGACGGTTCGCCTCGAAAGCATTATGAGCATGCCGCTTTCGGGTTCACTCGCAAAAAATGGGTCGAGGCGGATTTGAACCGCCGGCCTTCGCCGTGTAAGGGCGACGTCATAGCCAACTAGACTACCGACCCGCATCCCCTATTTAAATGAAAAAAATATAAACCCTTTGTCTAATTTAACTTTCTCTTTTTTGTCAGTTTTTCCACTGCAGAGCTAATAAATATCAGGGCACCGCTTACAACAAGCGCATACATTATCTGTGTATAGCTTGTAGTATCCCTTAAAAGGAATCTTGTCACCTCATAAGTTATCCATGCAACAGAAAATGACAGGCCGAAATATGTCAGATAACTGGACACATGCCGCTTTTTCATGCCAAGCGCCTTCCCGAGGCCAATCATCACAGAAGCAAAAAAGAATGGAATTATAGATTCATTCAAAAATGCACTTGCCGAAATGTAAAAATGCATAGAGCTCGTGCCGGAAGCCCCCTTGTAGCCACTTACAAGCCCCAATATGAAAAGAACAAGTGCTGAAAAATACAGGAAAAATGAGGACTTACGCGTCCTAAACGCCGTACTTGCCTCAAGATAGGCCCCTTCCAGAAATTTCTCAAGCTGAAATCCTTTTATCAGAAGATATGTACCAATAACGCCGACAATAAGCTGAAATCCTGCCGCCCCAAGAAACGCATAGATTATCAATGCAATGGCCGGAAGCCCGATAAACAAACGCGATGCCTTTGGGTCTGCAAGCACAGACATAATGAAATCATACATCATATAATATATGCTTTCAAGCTGCTGGCTTTGGCGAACGATAATCTTTTCAGGATATACAACATTTATTTTTGACTTAATAAGCGGCAATACATACTCGTCTTCTGCTCCATCAGTTACTAACACAGCCTCGGAAACATCATATTTTGAAAGAACCGCCTCAAGCTCAAGGGTAATTCTTCTATCAGAAGTAATGCCCACATCAGAATCTCCTGTCAAAGTGACAATCTCTGCAGGTCCCTTGTGTTTAATTCGATCAAACACCTGCACTGCCTTGAAAATCGCATTGACATCAGAATCAGTAGGATCTTTAAGAGCCAACTTATTTGCTGCAAAAAGGTTTTTCTCTCTGCCAATTACAGGACCCGTTATTCCTGCCTTTACCCCCAAATCATCATCCCTGTCAATACAAAGAACAAGGGTTGCTTTTTTCTTTCTGGCGATAATTGACATAATATAGTTGTGTTAGCGCAATTATATAATTGTTGTTCTCTTTTACTTTGTGGTTATTATCGGCTCATCTGCAACAATCACGGTGTGTTCTGCCTGAGAAATAAATCCTTTTTCAGAATCCCGCAAAAAAGGGTATCTATGAATTATGCCTCGCATTACAAGCTGGTTTATGATTGTGCTAAGAAGTGCGCCCGACGGCCTCTCAATCCAGCGCAACGCAAAGGGCAACCCCCTGTATTTCTCCTTTGCAATCCGAATGATTTCTCTCGCGTGCGGCGAGCGTTCCGGCTTCTCGCTTGCAAGACGGCAGATTTCGGCATCATTCGTTTCTTTTACATAGCCACTGCCTTCACTCAGGAAAGGCTCTATTGCAATCGCATCGCCTTCACTCAGTATTTCATTAGACTTTGTCGGAATATTTGGGATGCTTATGCCTGTATGTATTGTATATTTTCCAAGCATATGGCCTGAAAGATTTGATACTGGCCTGTATCCTGCAGATTCTATTGTCTCACTAATTACAGTTCCGATATCTCCTGTTTTCGTTCCGGGTGTAGCCATAGAAATTGCATTTTTCAGGGCGCGCTCAATAGCGGTTACCATATTTTGTTTTGTTTTATCAAGAGCCACCGTAATTGCAGTGTCTGCAATATACCCGTCGACGTGAACACCGAGGTCTACTTTGACAACATCATTGTCTCCAAAGACAGAATCATCTTTTGCTTTAGGGGTGCAGTGCGCTGCAAACTCGTTGAGGGATATGTTGACAGGAAATGCTATCTTTCCGCCAAGTTCAATTATCCTTGACTCAATTGTCTCTGCAGCAAGAAGTATACTTTTGCCTGGCGCAACCAATTTTCTTGATTCCTCACGAACCTGAGATGCAATTTTTCCTGCAAGAAGGTATTTTTCCAAGATATCATCATCCATACAGTATGATTCGGGCAATGTTTTTTAACTCTTTATGAGAGAAATACGTTCTCATGAAGCATACATTCTTCGTATTTTTTCTGTTTTTGTTTTTCACGCCTTCTGCTTTTGCACAAAATACAGATGTTATCATCAATGAGATAATGTACGAACCCGTACCCGATGACAATTATAACGAATGGATTGAACTTTACAACAACGGCACAGGCAGTGTATCACTTGAGAACTGGAAATTGTGTGACAAAGAAATTCTTTCAGGTTATATTGATCGCGACCGTGACGGCGCTCTGTATATGAACGCATCGATACTAATTCCGCCCGGCGGATATGCACTCATTACAGATGGTGGCAGCGGGACAGAAGTGTATGATAATTTTACTGTTAGCGAAACGGCTCTTGCATTACATGTAGACGCGGGCACCATATGCGGACGACTTACAAATGATGAAGGCAAACCAATTGAATTAACGGATTCCTCAGGCGCCCTGATTGAAATCATAACGTACGACCCATCCATTGGTGCTTCAGGCAACGGCAAATCCCTTGAGCGAAACTCAACAGGCTGGTTCGAGAGCCTGACTAATGGCGGCACTCCCGGATGGGAAAACAGCATAATCACCGCACCCGAACAAAACGAAACCGAACCTGCTGTACCTGAAACCGAGACCCTTGTGGAAAACATCACAGAAAATGAAACCATTCCTGAAGAAATCATAGAAGAAGTAACAGAAACAACAATAACCGAAATGCCACTTGGTTCCGCAAAGATAACAATACTCTCTAAGCCGGATTCAATGCATTTCGGAGACTACGCGCCCTTGCACGCCAGCTTTTTTTCAGGAGATTCAGAATTTTCAGAAGCGCGCATTGTTGCATATGTCTTCAGCCCGCACTGGATCTCAAGGGATCTTTCGCGCGATGAGAAAACAATAAGGAGCGCGCCGTATTCAACAGGTGTTGCAGCCGCAATGCACAACATTGGCACAAACACCACAACAACAGCCCTGCTACCAATATTTCTAAAATGCAATGAAGATGAAAAATATACTGAAGGAGATTATATTCTTCGTGTCCGGCTTTACAAAAACGACGGCTCATGGACTTCTGTAACCGAAACAGACACAACCCTTTCGGTCCTCGGAAAAAACCCTTTATGTGAAAAAGAAATCGTGTGTATAGATGTGCCAACAGAATGTGAAACAGAAGAAGCCGCGCCCGAAATAAAAAATGAAGAAGAACTTGAACTTTTATTTGATATTCCGGATGTTGTTTACCCCGACGAACCTTTTACCGCAAACATAACCCTAAAAAATCAGGGAAGCTCCACTATGCTTATTGAAGTCTACTCATATCTCCACAGCCACGCAAAACTTTTGTCATACGGATTTGACGGCGAGACTTGGGGAAAAATGTGGAGTTCAAATGCCGTAAAAATAGAACTTGCACAGAATGAAACCAAAAACATCAGCCTTCGGAATGTAGTAAAAAACACAACAAGTCTTGAAGCGCATACATACAAAATCATTGTAAAAGACATGAGCACATCAGAGAACCTTAAAGAAGAAATTGTTCTGGTTCGTGTTGAAAAGAAACCGGAAACAAACAAAACAGTTGTTGTAGAGACCGCCGTAAACTTGATTGAGGATACTGAAGAAGAAATTCAGGAAACAATCAGCGGCCATGTAATCACAACAGAGCCAAAACAATCCCTAGTCAAAAGATTTTTTGGATGGCTTGAAAATATATTTTAGCGGTGTTATATCAAACGCTTTTTCTGCTCTTTTATTTTAGCATCTTTTGCATCCCATATCTTGCTGCACCCTGAGCAGACATAGCCGCCATACATGCTTAAGTGGGACACATATTGCATATTGCCTGAGCCACAATCAGGGCAACGAATCTTTTTTTCATGCTTGATTTTGTCAAGAAGAGATTCATAAACCATAGTTACCACACAATTTACCTTAATGAGACACGCATCTTTTTATGGTTTAGTTGCATTTCCCCAGTTTCCAAGCCCTGTCTGCTTGGCATTTCCAAGAAGGTCGTCTTTTGTCACACCAAGTACAGAAAGCGCACGAAGTGCTGCCGGAAGAATTTGATTCTCAAGATAATAATTTTTATCATAGTTTTTCGCAAATTTCATCAACTCAGCCCGATCTGAAATGCTGCCTGATCCGCGCGTCACAACATATTGTATTGTTGTTCCGGGGTGGATTATTACCCCTCTTTTCTCAGCCCGTTTAGCCGCAGAAACATGCGGGCCTATCTGCGCATATTTGTTCAGGTCGCGCTTGACTGTTGTGTATATGCCAAGCTCTTTCAGGTCAACTTTGCCGCTTTTGACTTTCTCAACAATAGTTTTAACATATTCAACAGCATCGTCCTTTTTGTCAGACAGCACAAGCTCAAGCACTTTTTCCTGAGTGTCTTTTGCAAGCTTTGACCAGTCGCGCCTTACTTTCTCAAACCCCCGGATTGTCACATTTCCCTCTTTGTCAATCAAGGCATACCTTTTCTTTGCCCCGCCCTCTCCGGTCTTTTTTTGCACAAATATTCCGCGAAGATATGTGCCCTCATAATCAAGCTCCATTATTCCCGGGAGCGTTGAATTCACTTCCTTAAGGAATTTGCGCGCAACCGCTTCGGTGTCTTTTTCTATCAACAAAAATAAGCTGTCTGTATCTCCGTAAATGCACTTTAGGCCACGTTTTTCAGCCATCTCAATAACTTTGTGTATGTAGTGCCTGCCAAATGCTGTGACCGCTTCCGCGCACTCCCTTAGATACCAGCGCGAGCCTGCAAAACCAAGATACCCATAGAATGAGTTTGCAAGCGTCTTTACTGCGAACTGCTTTGCATTAAGTGACTTGTATTCTTCACTTTCTTTATCAACAACTTTCATTCTCTTTTTCATTTCTATGCGCTCGGATATGAGTTCCTCAACAAGGCGCGGTATAAACCCTCTCTGCTTTGTGCAAAAATAACTACTCGTACCGGGAACCCGGTTTTCTTTTTTACTCTTGCAGCACGTGCAATTCAAAGTGTCGGGCTCAATATTGTGGGATGCAATTATTGATGGATACAGGCTTCGAAAATCAAAGAGTGCAATGTTCTTGTGAAGCCCGGGCTTAGGCTCCACAACAAAAGCGCCCTGGAACTTATCCATCTCCATACGCTCGCGCACCACATCCTGTGTCGGCTTGTTCGGGACCGCAATGTTCATCTCAGACGCAGCTCGCCTAAGCGCGTATGCCTCAACAAGCTGTCCGTACGTTGCCCTGCATGTGTCAAAAGGTGTACTCCCTGTAAGCCTTGAAAGTGCAACTATGTTTGGCAAAAGTGCCCTTGCAAGCCCGACTGTGATTTCAGAATCATTAAGGCAGTACTCTGCAAGCTTGTCAAGATCTTTTTTCTTTGTCCATGACTCAATCATCGTCTCCCAGGTCATGTCTTTTTTTCTTGATCCCGTAAGCTCTCCTGAAACATTGTCAAGTGACATGACTTCAGAACTTATAGTGGTGCGCATTATTCTTGACACAAACTGGAAAAGGTCTATGTGCACCCGCCCGCGAATTGATGCCGCATTGATTCGCCCTTTTCTCTGGTACTTCACACCCTGCCCGTCGCGCCCAAAATCCACAACAGTGCCATATTCTTCGGCCCTGTTTTTGAGAACATCAAAATCAAAAGAATCTCCATTGTATGTTAGTACAAAATCCGGATCTTTTTCCCTTACGAGCACGCATAATTTATCAATCACTGCTTTTTCAGAATCAACATGAATAGACTCTGAAAAATTATCTTTTTCATATACAATAACTTTCTTGTAGCCCGCATCAGTGCATACACTTGCCATAATTATTTTGTTTGCGCCGTCCTCCAATATTGTTTCAAGGTCAAACGCAAAAAGAGATGGCCTGTATTCTCTGCCGTCTACCGCAGAAACACTCTCCGCATCAATAACCACATCGACATTAAGAGATGATTCGATCACATTTCCTGTTACGTCCGCCCATGAAAGTGGAAAAATCTTTTTGTCCATAAGATACTTTTTGAAAAAGGGTATGTCAAACTCGCGCACGCCCTCGATTTCAGGCAGCGTTGCAACAGCATCCTTAAGCCTTGGCACATCAAATGGAAGTTTCGCAAAAACCTTGAGAATTTTTTTCTCCTTAAGGCATATTATTTTTTCAATAGTCTCAACGCGCTTCACAGAAGCAATTCCTTTTTCATCAGAAACAGAAACCGAAGAAACCTTTTTCTTAACGGATTTTGCGCCTTTTTTTGCAATCGCATAAAAGTATGGCTCAAAAGTCCGGTCGTACACAACAACGGATTTTGCGCCTTCGTTTCTGCAAAAAAGACGGATAACAGGCGTACTATCTTCAATAACATAATCTACATCAAGAACAAAAAGGCGCATGCCATTATTTTGGCATGAATTTTTAAAAGAAGTCTTGTTGAAACAAATCATGAAAATCCACTGCAAATTTGGATAGAATTTCTAAATTTTTTTGGCGGCTCAGTCTTTACTCAAAGTGAACCTGCTTTGTGAGACTTCGCTCACCAAAAATCCTGAAAATCTACTATGCAGAGGGTTAAGCTTTTCAGGCTCTCCAGTGGTTCATCTCGCAGGCATGGCGAGATTACTGCCTGCGGACTCACTCACTGTAGATGCAGGGGAGGGGATTTGAACCCCCGAACCCACTAAGAGAGCGGATATCACAACATGTGCGCTTTGTTTAATGCGCATGAATTTGTGCTTGAGTCCGCCGCCGTTGACCACTTGGCTACCCCTGCGTTTTTAATGAGCGAGTCCGAAATTGGGATGCTCGCTTTAATTTCGGTGCGAGCCATTAAAAAGCTTGAAAAGCCTATCCAGCTGAACTTGTGGATTTTCATGACCTCGGACATATCCAATGGTGTGCTTCCGAGGCTTTTCGAGCGAAGCCAAAAGTGGCATGCTCGTAATACTTTTGAGTTGAGCCGGAAAAAAGCTTGAAAAGCCTATCCAGCTGAACTTGTGGATTTTCATGATTTTTAATGAGTGAACCCGAAAATCCGAACTGTCTGTATTTATATGATTCTTAATGCATTACACAGAGCATTTAATTTGTAAATTTAAACGCTTTCACTTACTCGCCGAGAACTCTATGTACGCGAAATTTAAACCACTAAACTATACGCCGGTGTCTTTAAGTTCTGTTTTTATCCGCGAAAGCTCTGTCTTAAGGTCAGAAAGAGAGTCAGAATAAGTATTTGTGCCGGAAGGCACACTTTCACCCCCAGACAACCCCTCCGGTGCCTGAAGCCTTGGCTCAATATCCTTTATCTTTGCATCAAGAAGATCAAGGTTTTCTTCCATACGCGCAACTGCTTCTGCTTTAAGCTTTTCAGCCTTTCCGAGAAGCTCAATAGTATTTGCCATGGCCTTTATGTCCATTCTTGACTTAGAAAGTTCATTTGAGACGAGCTCGTGGTCATCTATCTTTACGAAAAGGGTAGTATCTACTGATGCTGGCTCATGTTCGGAAGAAAAAGTCTCTTTAGGACGTTCTTTCGCATAATTGTCCTTTGTAGGAACTGTTTGCGTGTCCATGCCAACAATCTGACGAAGGCGGTTTACTTCACTCTCGTTTATGCGCTCAGCCATAAGTACCAAACAAATATGGGTTTCTACAGTTTATATGTGTTAACGAGCCCGCCGGGACTCGAACCCGGATTTACGGCTCCGCAAGCCGCCGTCATATCCATTAAACTACGGGCTCAGATATCACGGAGACAGAAGACCAAATCCACATATCACAGCCTTCTGCCAAAATTCATCTATTTATAAATTTTCGCTATGATATATACTTCTCTAAAAAGACGGCAAATGCCTTCTTTTTCGAGTATAGATGGTTTAGGAAGAAACTTTAAAAGACATTCAGGTGATATTTTGACAAAACTCGTTTGCACAAGTTGCAGTTCAAACATAATAGCATCAGAGCCATTCGTCAGGTTCTCATGCCCTTCGTGCGCTGAAGCAGAGATCGTGCGCTGCTCGCGCTGCAAGAACGCATCAAACAACTACACATGCCCAAAATGCGGATTTGTCGGACCTTAAGTGATTCTTATGGGAAAAGTACTTGTAACATATAAGATCATGCCTTCCAGCCCCTCAACAGACCTTTCTAAAATGCAAGAGACTATAAAGGCGCTTGACGGCATCGGAGAAGTAAAAGATTTCAAAGAAGAGCCGGTAGCATTCGGCCTGAAGTCCCTTACAACACTCATTGCCATGCCGGATGAAGCAGGGATAACCGACAAGGCAGAGGACGCGCTCTCAAAGATAGAAGATGTGCAGAGTGTTGAGACTGTTGGGGTTACGCTGCTTTAGTTTCTAATCAAGCACATTCATTAAGGAAATTTTAGATAATGGAGAGGCTGGCTT
>JAFCBV010000019.1 GCA_017610545.1 Candidatus Nanohalarchaeota archaeon
AGCTGAATTTGTATTTATTAAAGAGTGGTATTTCACCTAAATGCACCTGTGTTCCTATTGAAATTTGATAGATTTACAAAATTCATTTTTACCACAAAACAACATTTCATCTATTTGAGATGAATTTGGCATCTGTGATGTCAAACATGTAAGAGACGGTCTCGCCAAGTGCGCTTAAACGCACTAAATGGTGTAAGACTGCGGAGACGTTTCAGTTAGTTCTAGTTATCTTCTTCGTTGTTATGGCTGTCTTTGGTTGGTTTGGGGTATTAATTCTTTTGGAGGATTTTGAATGAAATATGGAATATTTTACATAAGTTTGATCGTGAGCATAACTTCATTGGCAATCGTCCGTGAAGAGCTCAAGAAGCCAGGAATAACTCCCCTGGCGATAGGAACAATTTTGTTGAGTGTCGTAATTTTCGCGGTCATGACTATGTGGCTGTTGAAAAAAATACGGGCGGCTAAAAGTGGAACGGTAGCCTCTTTGAGGCTATTGTTGGTTCTTGCCGTACTGACAACACCTGCAATGGCCGTTGACTGTCTTGTAGATGAGCCCGTCAGCTATAATGCTGTTGTTAGCCTGGGGGGAGATGACACCGGCGAGGATACTGTACAAGTCGTCTTCGATTGGGGCGACGGAACTCAGACCATCACCGCTTTTGTTCCCATAGGAACGAGTGTGAACCAGTCACATGTCTGGGAAAAGCCAGGTATATACGAGGTGAAAGCAAAAGCCGTCGGGATTACAACGCAATCTGTCTGGTATCCGTTGGGACATGCAAATGTTTTGGAATCAAATCCAATACTATTTGTTTGGCTAGTAGATGCCAACGGCACACAGATCACAGGCACCGTTGAGTTGTGGTCTGAGCAGGTTCACGTTGAAAAAATAGTATCTCCCCGGGATCCTCTTGAGCACAAACTCGAGCCCGGAAACTACACCGTCATGGGCCATTCAGAGGGATACCACGACACAGAGGGTTCCTTTGAGGTCTCTTCCGAACCACGACCACCAGCGAATCTTATGCTAAGGATGCAAAAATCACCATCTGAAGCACCGAACATTCCCGGTTTCGGTACGTCTATGGTGATTGTGGCACTTGCGATTGCAATCGCGGTGCGAAAGAACAAAAGGAGCTCACAATCCTGTCTTTGGCGAAGTGAGCAAGGAGGAGACCTATGAAGAATGATGCCGTGATTTCTTTGGAAAAGAAAGTTTTTGGGTTGGCATGGATTGTCAGGCATTGCTTTGAAATCTCGTTCTGTATGACGCTATGCGCCATGGGTGTGCTATGGATGAATGCGGTACCAGCAGGCGTTATATGGTTTGCGTTCGGGCTATTCTGGACCGTTTCACTTGTACTAACTATACTCGGCGTCAATATTGCGTCTATTATTCTGTATGTGCAGTGTCCATCCATAGATACAGACATATGAATTGCAGGTCTTTTTGAGCCTGCGAGGTATCGTACGACAAATAAAAGGCCACTCACTGCCTTCTCTTAACAGGGAAAAAGTGTGAGGAGGTGCTAATGAGCATAACATATCTCGTCCTCAAGTTTATTATTGGTGGGACAATAATTGTTGGTGTAGGTCTATTAACCAACATTCACCCTAAATGGGGTGGTCTGCTTGCAGTGGCACCAATAATAACGACACTCAGCATACTGTTTGTATGCAGGGAGTCGGGTATTGAGATTACACAGAGAATGATTGTGTGGTCTGTCGTGTATCTAGCACCATGTGCCCTGTTTTTAGGCACAGTGTATTACATGAATGCCCGAACAAACATTCATGTCGGTGTGGCGATACTTTGTGGCTACTTGATATGGATGATTGGCGTCGTCACATTGCAGAAAATCATTCCTGCAATGTAAAACACAATGGCAGGATTCACTTTTTTCCTGCGAACTTTTCTTTTATCTGAATTTTCAGAGTGCATCTGTCGAGGTGTTGCTTTTTTGGTGACATCGGGTTCGAATCCCGGCAGATGCTTTACGTGAAGAAGATAAAAAAGAGGCGCCTTTGAAAAAAGAGTGCCTCAGGAGGTGAAGAATATGGTAACATGTCCGATATGTGGAGGGGCTAAAGAATGTGCTGCTAAGCCAAAAGGTTGCAAGGTGTGCCCATTCAACAAAGCCAAACCGGACGGGGTGGATTGCCCGTTCGATGAAAAATGCCCCACCTGTAAAGGTACTGGAGAGGTATCTCAACAATCCATTATGGCTTTTGAGAATGCGAACCGAATCCAGTGAAGGCTTGTTGAAAATTGAGGATTCGTCCTCATATTTTTTTATTTCAATATATCATTATTGAATATAATAACCTTAAAATTCCACACTTTAGCACATCAAGGAACGTGAGGTTGGTATGAATTATCTTTTAAAATCTCCTGGCCAACACAACTCATGAACCTGCCTGGTAAAGAATATGATATTATTAAGAAAGAAATTCTCAAAAGAAAGCCAAAAAAAATCCTCCTGCAGGCGCCCGAAGGCATGAAAACATCGGTGCAAAACATTGCAGGCAGAATTCGCGCACTCGGCCCAAAATGCATTATCTGGGCAGACCCCTGCTTTGGGGCGTGCGACATTCCCGAAAACCCTGCAAAGATGCTTGGCTCGGACTTCATAGTACACATAGGGCACGCACAGTTCATGGATACGAAAGAAATTCCTGTCCTGTATATTGAGTGCCGCTCGGACGCAGATTTTAGCAAAGTTATCGAATCAAATCTTTCTGTAATCCCTAATAAAAAAATAGGCCTTGTTGCAACAATACAGCATCTTGGAGCAATACCAAAAATAAAAGGCATTCTTGAGAAGAATGGCAAAGAAGTATTCATCGGAAAATCCAAAAGAATGAAATACAAAGGCCAGGTTCTTGGCTGCGACGCCGGGGCAGCAGAAGCCATAGAAGATAAAGTGAACTGCTTTATCACCCTTGCATCCGGAAAGTTCCATGCGCTCGGTGTGGCAAAGAAAGTGCAAAAACCTGTTTTTCTTGCGAATTTAGACACAGGTAAAATAGAAAGCACAGACAAAGAAAAACTGCTTTTTGAGAAAAAAAGAATATTAAAACTTGAGAAGCTCAAAGATGCCAAAAATGTTGGCATACTGGTATCAACAAAAAGAGGGCAACTCAGCAACACAGATGATCTTGAAAAAAAACTTGAACAGAAAGGCAAAAAAGTATGGGTTCTTGCAATGGACTACATTTCCCCTGAAAAGATTCTCGGCATGAAACTTGACATACTCATAAACACAGCATGCCCGAGAATAGAGGAAGATCTCATATTTGGAGTGCCTGTCGTTAACAAGGGCGAAATTATCTAAGCATATCTTCCGTTAAGAATGCCTGTTGACTTTAGTTCTGAAATCGGGCCTGTTTTGAATGTTATTGTGAGTGGCAAACGATAGCATTTACCCGTAGTTCCTGTGCTTAGAGTTCCCGCACCTGCCTGAACAACTACCTGCCCTCCGGCAGACACGTTGTATGGACCGACAGCCACACCATTTATTTCAGTTATATTGGCGTTTTTGTCAGCAAGCCTACTTACAATAAGCAAAATAATGCTGCCGTCTGCATTTACAGAATACTCATTTACTGCAGGCATAACTGATGCGAAATGAGGAAACCCATTTGCACCATAAGTGCAGTCGCGATCATTGAAGACGTGCAAGTAAAGCAGAGTGCCTACAATTGTTATTGCAAGTATTGCCCATCCATAGGTCATGAGGTATTCCGTTGCAGACTGTGCCTTTCGAACATGCATGAAATCATCAAAAAAAAGAAAAAAGGTGCACAAGGCACAAGTGCCTTGCACACATTAGTTATATCCAAAATGTGTTTAGTACCGTCCGTTTAGATTCCCTGTTGCTTTGACAGGTACTCCGGCAGCTGTTTGGAATGTTATAGTTACACTTTCAGTGTAGCAGTCTCCCTGGGTTCCGGCTCCGGCAATGTTAACAGTTGTCGTAACTGCAACTGTTGCACCGTCAGCTATAGCTACAGGGGCGCCAAGAGTCTCAGAAGCCGTGTCTCCGGTAACAGTTGTTACGGATATGTCTTTACCGAAATTATTTTTGATTGCCATAACCACAGTTCCATCTGTGTTTACTGCGAATTCGTTTCCGTCCGGAGCAACACTTGCTGTTAGCGGCCATCCGCTTGCTCCTGCTGTTGCACAGCTTCTTTGTGAGAAAACCTGAGTGTATAGAAGAGCGCCTACAATTGTTATTGCAAGTATTGCCCATCCATAGGTCATGAGGTATTCTGTTGCAGACTGTGCTTTTCTTTTCTTAAAAAAGCTCATTCATATCTCCCTCCGTGAGCATTTTATGCTCTTCAGAGTAAAATAAGGATAAAGGGGTATATATAGTTTTTTAGCGCGTTTTTGTGAAAAAAATAGGGGTTTTCCATGTGTTTTGAAAAACAAGGAAACGCAATTCCCTGAATAAAGAATGAAGTCGCAGAAGTTGTACTTTCGTAAATTTATATTTTGCATCCCATATTGCAGTATGTCACTTCTGGAAGATGCAAAAAAATTTGCAGTGGACAAGATGGGTCCCGACCGCCTCTCCGGTTACCCCCACGCAGAAAGGGTTTTGAAAAACTCGCGCATTCTCCGGAAACTTCAAGGCGGGGATATAGAGCTTATTGAGCTTTCCGCAATCATGCACGATATATCATTTAATGGCAAAAACATTGCCACACATGCTACAGAGAGCGCGAACATTGCCGATACATTTCTTGAGGAGCACGGGGTTGATTTCAAAAGGCGCCAGAAAGTAAAGAAGATAATCGAGCGCCACACAGTGCGCGACTGGACTATGAACGGGGCTCCTGAAACAGTTGAAGAAAAAATTGTTTTTGATGCAGAGGCAATAGAGCGCATTTCAATGCACGGATTTCTGATGTTTATCACAACATCACATAACCTGCCATACTCAAACACCGGGCAGGTCGTGCGCGCACTTGAGAAGTTCGTGGATGAGAATTACAAGTCAATTTTCTTTGAAAACACAAAACATCACGTACAGAAGAGTTATTTTCTCTTTAAGACCGTGATTGAGGAAATACGCGATGGAGCAAATCTAAAACCCTGAATCACAACTTTTTCTGGAAAAGAACCGGGCTTATCATATTCCAGTGATCTATGACATTTCCGCTGATTCGTTTGTGGTAAATTATGTGTTTTCCTCTTTGCAGGGAAACATTGTTTGTGTCGCAGCCTTCAAAGTCAAGGACACTTGAGACCATTTGGCCTGCGAGCGCGATGCTGTGTGTGAGTACCGCAAGCACAATGCCGTTGTTTTTCGATGTCACGCGCTCTACACTTCCGTCTTCCATATTGATGATTTCTGCAAGAAGCTGCCTTTTTCTTACAAAATCCCCCAGTTGCACCTTTGGGAAGAAAAGCCCTGTTGACTTTGTACGCAGGTTCACTCTTGTCTTCAGCACAAACTGCGAATCAGGTATATTCGCTTGTCCTCTTATCATGCCGTAATAGCGCATCACATTGAGCACTCCAAAGAGACCTGCCTGCACGAATTTTTCATCAAGCCGGTATGCTTCCCCGAGTTCTACAGGCATTGTCGGGACACCGTCATTTGTTGCGTAAACTGAAAGCATACTTTCCCTGCCGTCTCTCATCATTGAGACAAGAGTTCCGAAAATCCTTGAAAGCACCCTTATCTTTTTCACGTCATTTGACTTTATTATGCGCGTGTGCGGTAGAAGAAGCCGCCCGTCAGGCCCGCCGTGAAGGTCTATGCCGAAGTCGTGGGCTTTAAACAACTTGTACAGCACATAACCCATTCTTTCTGTTATACTGCCTTGAGGATGGCCCGGAAAACAGCGATTCAGATCCATATTGTCGTATGCTGTGCAGCGCTGCTTTGTGGAGAATGCGACCGGGTTTGCAACAGGCACAATTGTCAACTCGCCGATTATGTCCTGATTTGAGAAAAAAGTGCAAAGCCTTCTTGCAACTTCAATTCCTGTAAGTTCGTGCCCGTGAATGCCTGCAACCAAAAACATTTTTGGCCCGCGCGCATCGCCTTTGAAAGAAAAATAATTTATTTTCACAGAACCTCCGGGAACTTCCCCTGCATCAAGAAAACTGCTTTGTATGTCACTCATAACAATACTTTCTCTATTTGATTTTTAGTTCATCAGCTATGAACTCGACAATTTTTTTCGCGATGTTAGCGTCCGTTGCTTTCGAAATCCCCTGTATGCCGAAATTTATGTTTGCCTCAAGGACAACAGGCCCTTTTGAGCTTTCTATAATATCAACCGCGCAAAGCCTCGTATCAAGAGCTTTTGCTGTTTTTATGGAAAGCTCTTTTATTTCATCACCCGGAACATATCGTTCGCCAGTACCGCCGACGCATATGTTTGCCCTCTTTTCGCCGTTTTTTGCAATACGTTTCATTGCTCCGATAATGGTGTCTCCTGCAACAAGAACTCTTAGGTCTTTCCCGCCACTCTCAACAAACTCCTGCACGATTATGTGTTGGCCGAGAATTTCAAAAGAACTCATTATGGACTCAAGGGCGTTAATATCTTCTACATAGATTATTCCTCGCCCTCCTGATCCGGAAAGCAGTTTTATCATTGCAGGAAATTTTATCTGCCTTGAAATGTCTCGAAGTGCCTCTTTTGTCTTGGCAAGATATGTTTTCGGTACAGGAATCCCTTCTTTTGAGAGTACAAGCCCGGTCAGGAACTTGTCATGCGCAATACGAATAGTTTTTGCATGATATGGTTTTTTTACGCCCGTATAGTCAAATGCGCTTATTATGTCAAACCCGTATTCAGCGCGCTTGGAATCTATTCGTGGAAAAATATAGTCATAACCCTTTAGTTCGCGGCCTTTGTGCATTATTTTTATTTTCCCCTTGTTCATACCAATAGTCAATTCGTAAATCGGCACAAGAGAGCAGTCAAACTCTTTTTTTGCTTCTTCAAGAATCATATGCGTTGTTTTGGAAGACTGTGCAGGGGCTATAAAAAGGACTTTGGGCTTTTTTTCACTCATGGCATTCCACGCTCAAACCATTTTAGGAACTTGATTACCCCAAACGCATAATGCACAGAAGCTGCAGCATGCAGGTGACGCAATACCTCTCGTGATACAGGTCCGAATTCGGGCTCGTATTTCGTTAAATTTGGGCATATATTCACTCCATGCACAAGAAGGCCTTCCTCTGTGCGTAGGCAATTTATTTCAGCGACCGATGCGTTGATAGCTTTTGATGCGCGAAGTATTGTTTTTGTCTCTATTTTGCTCAGCCTTGCAGGCGACTTTTTGTTTTTCAGGGCAAAGATTTTTTTACCTGCAACAAGAGCATCTATGGAGTCTGCCTTTCCTGCAAAATCCTGAACCAGAAGGGGTTGGGACAATTCTTCAACCGCATCAAACACACCTTTTGCAGTCTCCTCAGAATCAATTATTATCTCTCCTTTCTTGTCATAGGGTAACTTGAGGACAATAGGGTATTTTAGGTCGCTTATCGTTTTTTCAAGGGCAGAACGCGACATTGCAAAGTAGCTTTTGAGTGACGGGATGCCGTTTTCGCGTAGTTGCATGGGCAGAAGGAACTCATTGTAACCGAACAGCACCGAGAGGTGGTTTATGGGGCTGTATTTCATGCTGCCCTCAATGGTTTTCATGAGGACGTAGCCCATGTCAGAGGCTTTTTTGAATATTCTGGGTAAAAATACGTCAAATTCAAGGAGGTTTGTATCTTTGTAATAAGGAGCCGGCCTTTTGCCCGTGCATTCTATGCGTACATTTGAAAGAGGTACATAAAGCACTTTTCCAAAAATATTTTTTGCTTCTTCTATGAGCTCTATTTCGGTTTCACCTGTTTTTTTAGGCCCCAGAATACAGATTTTCAAATTTAATCCCCTCGTTCCCTCAGGTCTGCTATTTTATTAGAGGAATGCGTTTTTTCAACATCAACCAGAAAGTTGGAAAAAAGTATATCGCGCCCTATTAGTACGGGCGTGAACATCTTTGAGCGGTCGGAGACCGTGAATTTTACGTCAAAGCTCTTTTCACGAAGAATAAGTTTTCCTGCAATCTGAACGCGCGTTTGTCTTTCGGGGGTGTGCGCCTTTTTGATTGCAACACTTCCGATTACAGGGCCCAGACCTGCTTTTTTAGCGATTGCTGTATCAACAGAGCTTCTCGTTGCCCCTGTGTCTATCAGCGCCATTGCATGCACTTTGCCTGTGCCTTCAATAATGACCTTTTCAACAAGGCCAAGAATTTCTTTATTCTCCATACACAACAGAAACAGATTGAAACATGAGGTATTTATATCTGAATTTCGCGTTATTGTTCATTATTTTATATAAATTCATTCAGAACGTGTATTCTGTAAATATTAAGGTCCGGTGGCTCAGTCTGGTTAGAGCACCACGCTGATAACGTGGGGGTCGTGAGTTCAAATCTCACTCGGACCACTATTCTCGCCGAGGTGGCTCAGTTGGCTAGAGCGCCAGACTCATATGCGAATATGAGTTATGATTCCGTAAGGAATATGATTTACGAGGCGCTAAGAAATCTGGAAGTCGCGGGTTCGAAGCCCGCCCTCGGCATACATTCAGAAGTTCCGATAATGACGGTTCAT
>JAFCBV010000151.1 GCA_017610545.1 Candidatus Nanohalarchaeota archaeon
ATTGTACGAGCTCGAGAACCTCTTTATTTTTTTTCCCGCTTTTCTGGATTATTGCTTCGTAGTACCCTGCGCGTCTTTTTCCACACACAGTGCAGGCTTGGCGTGAGAGAAAAACAAAGACATCCTTTGATTCAGATACGGTTTTTCCATTCACAACAGCCTCTGCTATTGCGGTGACTGCAATCTTCAGGGGCTCCATAACAGAGGGTGTTCTAAAATCTGCAGAAATCTTTGCTCTTCTGAATGCCTTTGTATTGGCTGTAATCGCATCTTTTATGGCAGCACCAATGGTTTCGTAATACTTCCACTTTCTGCGAACATTGATTCTGCCGCAGTCGCAATATTTGACTTCTATTTTGTCAGGCACTTCCAGTAGTTTTACTTTGCCTGAAAAACAGCGCTTGCAAAGGCCGCTAAAAAGCTCGTCTGCATCCCTGCCACATGAAGGGCAGAATTTTGAATTCATGGGTGTATTTCGGGCACCATCTTTAAATGCGAAAGAGTGGGTTGGACACAAAAGCACGAGAACTCGGTTCAAAATACACAATGTATTGAGTCTTTCAGAGTAATCGAAACACCATGGCGTGCTTAATGCCACAAATTTCCTTCACTCCGTTCTTAGAAAGGGCATTGCACTCAAGTGCGAGAGCCACGGACTCGTTTCCCACAATGGTTGCGCTCGCGCACTCTGAAAGCGCTGTGCAAATTTCTTCTTTTGATGCCTCTTTTCCTTCGTAAAAGGCTTTGTCTACATCGAGAATGTTGTCATTTTCCTCAAAGCGCTTGCCAAGAAGATCTTTGTCGCAAAGGGCGATAACATCGCATTCTGTGGAAGAATGAATCTTGAGAATAATGGGCATAATAGCCCTAAGGCAAAGAATCATTAAATAGTGCTGGCTCGGAGTACGCGTTTTAATTCAGAATGAAACCAAGCTAATCTTCTTTTAACTCGATTTCAATATTCACAGAATCCGGTACATCAACACGCATTATCTGGCGAAGAGCGCGCTCATTCATTCCGACATCAACAACTCTTTTGTGGACATGAAGTTCCCATTTTTCATAGGTTTCTGTGCCATCTCCGGACGGAGCCTTTCTTGTTGTGATTTTAAGTTTCTTTGTGGGGAGTGGTATGGGTCCTGCTACGCTTGCGCCAAACTTGCATGCAATCTGTTTTATGTGGCGTGAGACCTCTTCAAGGTCTCCGTAGTCTGTTCCGCTTAATTTAACACGTGCGATTTGCATTATAAACACCAAAAAGAGGGGTGCTTGCGCACCCCCAAAAGTTTATTTGATTACTCCTTTTTTACAGGTACGAGATCTATACACATTCCTGCAGCAATTGTCTGTCCCATGTCACGCATGGCGAATTTTGCAAGTTGTGGGAAATCTGTTTGTTTCTCAATAACGAGCGGCGTCTTTGGTTTGCATCTGATGACCGCTGCGTCACCTGCTTTGATGTAATCCGGGTTCTCTGCAACAGTTTCACCTGTTGAGGGGTTGATTTTCTTCACGATTTCTATGATTTGGCACGCAACGTGTGCTGTGTGTACGTGGAAAACAGGAGTGTATCCCTTTGTAATCACAGAAGGGTGCTGCAGAACGATTATCTGCGCAGTGAACTCCTCTGCAACTGTGGGTGGGTGGCTTACATGGCCTGCAACATCACCACGGCCAACATCATCTTTTCCAAGACCGCGAACATTGAAGCCAATATTGTCACCTGCAATTGCCTGGGGCATTTGCTCATGGTGCATTTCAACTGACTTGACATCAGCTATTTTACCGGACGGCATGAAGATTATTTTGTCATTCGGCTTGATTATACCACTTTCAACTCTGCCTACAGGAACGGTTCCGACACCGGTTATTGTGTATGAATCCTGAACCGGAAGTCTCAAAGGCTTATCTGTTGGCTTTTCAGGGACTGTAAAGTCATCCAGTGCCTCAAGAAGTGTTGGTCCTTTGTACCAAGGTGTGTTCTCAGACTTCTTTGCAATGTTGTCTCCAACCCATGCCGATAGCGGTATGAAAGGAACTGTGTCCGGCTTGAAACCGACACTCATAAGAAGTTTTGAGACATCTTCCTTTATCTTATTGAATGCAGCTTCGTCGTACTTCAGGTCATCCATCTTGTTTACTGCAATGATGAGCTGTTTGAGACCAAGGGTCTTGATAAGGAAAACGTGTTCCTTTGTCTGTGACTCGACACCGGATTTTCCTGCAATTACGAGAATTGCGGCATCTGCCTGGCTTGCACCGGTAATCATGTTCTTAACAAAGTCACGGTGCCCCGGGGCGTCAATTATTGTGTAATAATATTTAGGTGTGTCAAAGCGCTTGTGCATGATGTCAATTGTAACACCGCGCTCGCGTTCCTCTTTAACAGTATCCATAAGGAAAGCAAACTTAAAGGACTCTTTCTTGAGTTCTTTTGCTTTTTCTTCGATTTTCTTCATTTCCTGTTCCGGGACGTTTCCTGTATCCCAAAGCAGTCTTCCAACAAGTGTGGATTTACCAGCATCTACGTGACCGATGGTCACAAGGTTCATGTGCGGTTTTTTGTCAGCCATCTTATACACCTCAATTCTAATTAATATATACTCAAACTACGTTTAAAACAACACGTAGACTCGATTATTGTGCGCTTAAGTTTTAAATACATTCCCTATTGCATGATGTACTAATAGAATGCGCGGTTTACACCACAACAATCCTTTTCATTCTGAAT
>JAFCBV010000152.1 GCA_017610545.1 Candidatus Nanohalarchaeota archaeon
ACAGAGCAACAACAAAAATACACATCGGTTTTATCCATTCGTTTGACGAAGGCAGAGCGCGTGCAACTGGATCGGGACGCAGGTGATCTGACTTTTTCAGCTTACGGACGGAACAAATTGTTTGGCGACAATGTTGCTCCACGTAAAACACGCGGGAAGCACCCTGTTAAAGATCATATCGCACTGGCGCAAATCTTTGGAATGCTCAAACAAACCCGCTTGTTTAATAACGTCAATCAAATTGCCAAATCCATTCATACGGGTACGGTAGATTTTTCTGAAGAAACGGAAATGTTGCTGCAACAAGCCTGCAAAGCAATCATAGAAATGCGCAATGTGTTGATCAAAGCGTTGGGGCTAAAATCATGATACTCAAAGGCTCACAACGAGCCGGAGCCGCGCAGCTTGCAAATCACCTTATAAACATACAAGAAAACGATCATGTGGAATTGTATGAATTACGCGGCTTTATGAGCGATAATCTCCGTGATGCCTTACAGGAAATTCATGCTGTTAGTCGAGGCACAAAATGTAAGCAATTCATGTTTTCAGTATCACTGAACCCGCCGCAAAATGAAGACGCTCCGGTGGAATATTTTGAAAATGCCTTGCGTCTTATCGAAGAAAAAACAGGGCTGCAAGACCAACCACGCGCCATTGTTTTCCATGAAAAAGAAGGCCGCCGCCATGCTCATGCAGTATGGTCGAGGATTGACGTGGCGCAAATGAAAGCGATTAATCTACCGCATTATAAATTAAAACTGCGAGACATATCTAAACAGCTTTATCTGCAATATAACTGGACGATGCCAAACGGATTTATCGATATCAAACAACGTGATCCGGCTAATTTTACGCTTGCCGAATGGCAGCAATCTAAGCGTATTGGGGAAAAACCGAAACAAATTAAAACCCTGTTCAAAGAATGCTGGACGGTATCAGATGGTAAAACTGCTTTTACGCAAGCTTTAAAAGAAAACGGTTATATTCTTGCCCGTGGAGACAGGCGCGGATTTGTAGCGGTAGATTATCGCGGCGAGATTTATTCCTTAAGCAAATGGATGGGTGTTAAAACCAAAGCGTTAAAAGAAAAACTTGGCGAGCCAAAACATTTACCAAGCGTTGATCAAGCCAAAGCAGAATACGCCAAGCGCATGACGCAGCGTTTGAAACAACATATTCACGATTTTAAAGAGCAAGCGAATAAGGATTTTCAACCATTCTTGCGTCGGAAAGAAACTTTGCGCAAGCATCACCGTAAAATCCGAGAAACTTTAAAATCCAGACAGACAGAACGCTGGCTGATAGAAACGCAGGAACGACAAGATATAATACCACGCGGCTTACACAAAATCTGGTCATGGATAACTGGACAGCATGGAAAACTCTGCAAACAAAACGAGCAGGAAATCAAAGTTTGTAAACAACGCGATAGAACTGAAAAACAGGAAATCATCAAGCATCAGCTTAAAGAACGCCGGAATTTACAACGGGATATTAACAGATTCAAAGTCCGCGCTGATCATGATTGGATTGCCCTAAAACAAGATATTGCCCATTATATCGAAATGGGCGGAGAACCGCCATCTATCCATCAGCCAAAACAAGAACAAAACTGGCAGATAGATTATGCGGAGCCGGAGATGTAGAGTGTTTTATTGAAAATAATTCTTAACGCTAAACTCAATTTGTTCGAAGAATATCTGCTTAAAGGCGGCTAGATTATTTTGTTCGTAGAATAAAAGCATGGCTTTCTTATAATCTATTGAATCAACGCTGCGATAAGATAACGGACAAACACCTTCTGCAATCAACAGGGCATTGCTAATCATCCGACCTGTGCGTTTATTACCATCTTCAAAGGGTTGGATGTATGAAATTAACACTACTGCCAGAAGAGCTTTTTCAAAGCCATTCTCTTTAGCATTAATTATAGCGCACATACGTTCCATAGCTTCCTTAATTTGATACGCATTATCAAGCGGCTTATATGCTGTTCCGGTAATGCCGACAGTGCGGGTACGAATATTGCGCCCAACACCCAAATCTTTGATAAGAAGCGAGTGGATTTCTTCTAGTAATCGTAAGTTTATTTCTCCTGCTATGCCGTTATGCGCCAGTAAATAATCCAATGCGTCTTTGTGATTAAGCAACATTGCTGCATCTTTTTTAGACTTGCCCTGTGCTTCTTTTTTTTCTCGAAATAGCCTCTCCGTTTCCAATAGAGAGTATGTATTCCCTTCAATTTGAGAAGATTTCCAGCTTAATTCGATAGTCAGACGTTCCAGCTCTTTTTGAAATAGAGCTTTGGGATAATCTGAAATGTTGTTCTGATATTCTTGTTTCAATATTTCAAGGTACTCTTTCTCTACAGCAGTAAACAACGTGACACTTTCTAATAGTGACATTATTTCTTGATTAAAATTTGTTTGTGCTTGGCGAGTATCCGGCTCTTGATCGAAATACTCTGAAGTATCAAATGGCGCAAAAACTTTATAGAAGGGTGAAACTTTATAAGAGATAGCCCTTCCCTTGCCTGTTTTGACTAAGAAATTATTTGCTACTAATGCGGCAAGCTCTCTATTTAGAGTGGGTATACTAATATCTTCGTTAAGATTTTCCTTTATCTGAGAAATGGAAAAAGCTTCCTGCGTAGTAACAATATTAATAATATCCCGCTGTCTTGGCGTTAATTGCATGACACTCTAATCCTCTCATCAAA
>JAFCBV010000153.1 GCA_017610545.1 Candidatus Nanohalarchaeota archaeon
TGAATTGATTGAATGGCTTAAGTGATACACCTAATTCGCTTAAAGTAAAGTCCGCTGCTTGTAATATTGATTCTACTAATTTCGTGTTGTGCGGATCATCGTCTATCACAAATGGCGTTTTGTACGTATTTCTTAATTCCTGGTATTGAGAGTCCATACAATTTAATGGAAAGAAAATTTATTTAAGTGTTTCGTTCTTATTGACTTTAAAGTAATTACATACTTTAGATACACTTGAACTAAGACATATATCTTTTCCCGCCTCTTGTTCATACATGACTCAATTACTTGTTTCCAAGCTAAAATGCCTTAAAGAGTGCATTAAATCAATGAATTCCGCAGTCATTGCGTTCTCAGGCGGTGTGGACAGCACGTTTCTGGCAAAGGTTGCTTTTGATGTTCTTGGAAAACGCGCAGTCGCAGTTACCGCAGTATCACCGACTCATCCGAAAAGGGAGTTAGAAGAAGCCAGAAAGCACGCTAAATCTATAGGCATTCAGCATATTGTAATAAACACCAATGAAACAGAACTCCAAAAATTCAAAGAAAACACACCGGGGCGTTGTTACTTTTGTAAAAAGGAACTGTTTTCAAAAATAATGGCTAAAAAAAAAAAAAAAAATATAGAAAACGTGATTGATGCAACAAATTATGATGACTTAGATGACTACAGGCCGGGCATGCAGGCGCTAAATGAATTGAATATAGTAAGCCCGTTAAGGGACGCAAAACTGACTAAAGATGAAATACGGCAGTTGTCAAAAAATATGGGCCTTGATACGTGGGACAAGCCAGCTTTTGCCTGTTTGGCATCGCGATTTCCTTATGGCACTGAAATAACCAGAGAAAATCTGGAAAAAGTCGAGAAGGCAGAAGACATGATTCATGATTTAGGTATAAAACAGTTGCGCGTACGTTTTCATGGCAAAATCGCAAGAATTGAGGTAGAAAAAGGCGAGACAGATACATTGATAAAACATTCAAAAGAGATAATTACAGGCCTTAAGGGACTCGGCTTTGTTTATATAACACTGGATCTGGAAGGCTACAGGATGGGTAGCTTAAACGAGGTTTTGTAATGGAAAAAGAGCAGATAATTGAATTGTTGAATGACTTTAAGAATAACAAAATATCTACAGACGAGGCTCTTAAAAAACTGAAATGCATGCCTTTTGAGGACCTCGGGTTCGCAAAAATAGACCATCACAGAGTTCTTAGGAATGGCTTTCCTGAAGTTGTACTGTGCCGGGGAAAGACAACTGAGCAGATTTTGAAAATATTCCAGTCCATGGAAAAAACGCAGAACAATGTTTTATTGACAAGAGCCAGTGAAGAGGTGTTTGAAGAAGTAAAGAAACTCAATAAAGATGTCAAGTATAATGCTCTTGCAAAAACTATAACTCTTGAAAAAGAAAAAGCGGAAAGGAAAGGAAAAGTTCTGGTTATATGTGCGGGCACTGCGGATATTCCTGTGGCAGAGGAAGCAATTGTGACCTTGGAAATAATGGGGAATGAAGTGAAAAAGGTTTATGATGTGGGGGTTGCAGGGCTGCCGCGTCTTCTGAAACATTTGGATGACATCTATAATGCTAATTGCATTATTGCAATTGCAGGCATGGACGGCGCGTGTGTGCCGACAGTTGCGGGCCTTGCAAGCTGCCCTGTTATTGCGGTTCCGACCTCTGTTGGTTACGGGGCTTCTTTCGAGGGCCTGGCCCCGCTTCTTACTATGCTGAACTGCTGCGCCCCGGGTGTGGCTGTGGTTAATATTGACAATGGCTTTGGCGCAGGCTATTTTGCGAGTACGATAAATAATAGGTGAGCCTTTGAAAATAGCATATTTTGACTGCTTTTCAGGAATCAGTGGAGACATGGTAATTGGCGCGCTGATTGACCTTGGTTTAGATATTGATTACCTGAAAAAAGAGCTTGATAAGTTGAGTATTTCCGGGTATGAGATACAGGTAAAAAAAGTAGGGAAAAACGGCATATCGGGGACAAAAGTGGATATAATTTCCGGTGAAAAGCAGGCGCACCGATGCCTGAACGACATCAATGAAATAATTGATAAGAGCGCGCTTGATTCTGATGTAAAGGACTCCTGCAAAAATATTTTTCTAAAATTGGGCAGGGCAGAGAGCAAAGTACACGGCATAGATATACAGAAAGTACACTTTCATGAAGTCGGCGCCCTTGACACCATACTTGATATCGCAGGAATTGTGATTGGGCTGAAAAAACTGAATATCAAAAACGTATTTAGTTCGCGCCTGCACATGGGCAGCGGCTTTGTAAAGTGCGCGCACGGGACAATTCCTGTGCCTGCCCCTGCAACAGCTGAATTGATAGAAGGAATTCCTGTTTATTCAACAGGGGTTTTAGGTGAATTGGTTACTCCGACAGGTGCTGCTGTTATCACTCATTTAACGAAGGATTTTGGGAAAATGCCGCACATGCGCGTTGATAAGGTTGGTTATGGTGCAGGAAAAGCTGAGTTGGAACACCCCAACTTGCTGCGAATATTTATTGGCGAGTTGGTTTCTGATTATGATGTGGATACGGTGAATGTTATTGAAACAAACATTGATGATATGAATCCGGAATATTACGAGCACTTGATTGAAAAATTACTGGCACAGGGCGCACTGGACGCATTTCTTGAAAACATACAGATGAAAAACAGCAGGCCTGCAATTAAAGTGAGCGTTAT
>JAFCBV010000154.1 GCA_017610545.1 Candidatus Nanohalarchaeota archaeon
ATGACATCAGACCCAAGAATTTGCAAAAATGCTAAAACACTTGATGTGCTTTCATTTCAGGAAGCAGCAGAACTTGCTTACTTTGGCGCAAAGATTCTCCATCCTCAGACAATCCAGCCGGCAATGAAAAAACAGATACCTGTTGTGGTCAAAAACACATTTAACCCGGAACATCCCGGAACGCGGGTTGTTCACAAAAAAGAAAAAAGAAATTCCATTACAGGAATTGCAATGAAAAAAAATATTACTGAATACACGATTGAGTCAGGCAGAATGCTTAATGCATATGGGTTTTTAAGCCGGATTTTTAATGTTTTTAATGATAATAAAGTGTCTGTGGATATGGTGGCAACAAGCGAGGTCAGCGTGTCCCTGACAGTAGACGAGGCACCCCATAATATGAAAGCTGTGCTGGCTGAGCTTTCTAAAATAGGCAATGTGACATCAAAGCACAACCATTCCATAATCTGCATTGTCGGGGACGGGATAACAGACAATCCAAAACTCAAAGGAGAGATAATAAACATTATTGCTTCAAATGATATTCACATAAAAATGATTAGCCAGGGCGCATCAAGCATAAATGTAGGTCTTGTTGTGGAAGACAAAGATGCTGAAAAAGCTGTTTTGGCACTGCATAAAAGGTTTATTGAAAATAATTGATGATGATTATGATAAATTTACGAGTTGGAATTCTGGGAGCTACGGGGCTTGTCGGGCGCGAGCTTTTGAAAGTGCTTTTTGACAGGAAATTCCCTGTAAAGTCGCTTAAGCTGTACGCTTCGAAAAGATCTGTTGGAAAAATTATTGAAACTCCTCTCGGAGACATTGCGATTGAGAACGCTGACACTGCAAATTATTCTGAGTTAGACCTTGCTTTCTTCGCAATCGGTGGTGGCTGGGCAAAGGAGAACGCAAATAAGGCAACAAGTGCAGGGTGTGTTGTCATTGATAATTCCTCGACATTCAGATATGACGACAAGGTACCCTTGGTTATTCCGGAGATAAATCCGGATGCTATAGGTGACTCAAAACTCATTGCAAACCCCAACTGCACTACGGCGATTGCCTCAATACCACTTTGGACGATACACAAAAATTTTGGGGGGCTGAAAAAGGTTATTATTTCAACATATCAGGCTGCAAGCGGTGCAGGAGCTGGCGGGATAGAGGAGCTTGAAATCGAAACAAAAAAAGCTCTCAGCGGCGAGGCTGGCGGAAGCAGGGTGTTTCAGCACCCGATAGCATTTAATGTAATACCGCATATTGATGAATTTCAGGAAAACAAGCACACTAAAGAAGAAATGAAGGTTGTCTGGGAATTGCGCAAAATATTCAGTGAACCGGATATAAAGATTTCCTGCACCTGCGTTCGCATTCCGGTAAAAAGGGCGCACTCCGAAAGCATTGTGGTTGAGACAAAGAAGCCCATAAGCCCTGAAAAAATTACAGAACTATTTGAAAACACCGATGGTGTGCTTGTAAAAGACCACCTAGAAAAAAACCTGTATCCGATGCCACTAACAGCAAGCGGAAAATATCATGTTGAGGTCGGGCGAATACGCCAGAATCTGGTATTTGGTGAGTATGGACTTGAGTTCTTTGTGTGCGGGGACCAGATTCTAAAAGGGGCTGCGCTTAATGCAGTTCAGATAGCTGAGAAGATGGTTGAATTGGGTCGATTTGAGTAAAAAAGCAACTTCTTTCTGAAAAATCAGAACTAATCTCCGCCTTTTGCGCCGAGCATATAGACTGTGGCGGCCATTATTATGAAAAAGCCAAATGTAACCACTAATTCTTCACTCAGGTGAATCGGCAGCATGCCACCGACGCCTATGAATATCAGCACTGCTACGATTGCAATCGCAAGGGCCAGAACGGTTTTATTGTCCTCGCCGAATAAATCGCCAAATTTTATACCAGCCATACCGAGCAGGATAATCAACACCACGCCTCCTGCAACAAACATACCCATTATACCAAACAGGTTTGTCAGAAAGTACGGCGGAAGAGCGTAGTTGACCATAAAGAATGACAGCAGTATTGAGATTACGCCCTGAACAGATACTTCTGTGCCGAACACCTCGTGCTTGCTTATTATGGCATAGATTATTGCAAGAAACAAAAGCCAGGGCATAAAGATGTCAAAAGCCCCGACATGGTTCAGGTTGCCCATCATTGAGTGTATTAGTGCCATAGTACCAACTGATTATAGGCAAAGCTAATTAATAAACATTTCTTTAGAATTTTTTATTGGTGCTCTCAAAACGCGGTTGATGCCATAGGCACCAACCGCATTTGAGGTTTAATCAAAGTTTTTCCTGAATTTATTCTGATTTCTCAGTTCCCAAAGCCCACACAACACCCACTACAAGGGCAAGCATGAACAGAAGGGTCATGTCACTTGCGGAAAGGGCGCTTATGAAAGGAAGCCCTCCAACACCGCTAAAGACAATCAATGCAAGCAAAAACAATATGGTGCCGTATGTTTTTGATCCACCAGGAATCTCATTTAGCTTGAATCCACCCATGCCAAGGAAAAGTATGAACACAAGCAAACCTGCAATATACATACTTGCTGTTCCAAACAGCTGGGTAAGATATACACCAATATTTACTCCTGCAGGAGTGAAGTTCACAACAAAGAACGCGAGTATTGCTGCA
>JAFCBV010000020.1 GCA_017610545.1 Candidatus Nanohalarchaeota archaeon
TATTGCAAACGCACCACAAGCCCACATAGGCACAAAACCAGAACACAGGATAAAGAAGGCAAAATATCTTGGTGATGTTTTTCATAAGATGATTCTTCTTCAGAAGGGTTTGATAGACCCTGATGACATAGATCACTATGCAAACAAGCGCCTCAGAATGGCAGGAGACTTGCTTGAGACTCTTGTGCGTTCGGTTATAATGGGTCGCTGGGGGCTTGTGGTGCGTTTGCAATATAATTATCAGAAGATGATGAAGCGCGGAAGAAAACTTTTGCGCCTGCAGAGTGTTGTTGTGGCTGATGTTTTTACAAAACAGGTAATGCGCGCAATGTCAACAGGTACTTGGGTTGGCGGGCAGACCGGTGTCTCCCAGCGCCTTGAGAGGAGTAATTTCATAAGGACTTTGGGCCATATGAGGAGTGTTGTTTCACCGCTTTCTGCAACACAGGAGCATTTTGAGGCAAGAGAACTTCATGCAACCCAATGGGGTCGGCTTTGCGCTGTCAGGACTCCGGAAGGGCAAAGCATTGGCCTAAGAAATTTCCTTGCGCTCAGTGCGCAGGCAACAATACCTTCAAGTGAGGCTGATGAGACAAAGATTGTTTCCATGCTTAAGACGCTTGGGGCCGAGACAGAAGAAAACTAGAGGATTATTATGGCAAGAATATTTTTGAATGGTCAGCAGGTTGGTACTACAGAGAATGCTAAAAAGCTTGCACGAAGCTTGATTACAAAGCGCAGGAGTGGTGTGCTCCCAATAAGCATGAATATTTCGTATCATACTGACCGTGAAACACTCCAGATAAACACTGATGGCGGGCGCGTGCAAAGGCCGCTTATTGTTGTCGAAAAAGGAGTGTCTCTTTTGACAAAACAGCATTTGCTTGACATAAATGAGGGAAAGGCAACTTGGGCAAAACTTGCAGAAAAAGGTATAATTGAGTATCTTGATGCTGAGGAAGAGGAAAATACATACATTGCATTGAAGGAAGAAGACATTACTCCTGAGCACACACATCTTGAGATGGACCCATTATTTGTGATGGGTGCTGAGGCGTCTTTGCTTGTATACCCTGAAAAGGATCGTGGAGATCGTCTTAACTATGGTTCGAGGATGATTGTGCAGTCAACAGGGATTTACCTGCAAAATTATCTTTTGCGTGATGACACTACATCACAGATATTGTCCTATCCGCAGGTGCCGATGGTTGCATCGGATACGGTGGACGCAACAAAGCTTTCAACACATCCTGCAGGACAGAATCTTGTAATCGCTCTTATGCCATACTATGGTTACAATATTGAAGACGCGATTATCATAAACCAAGCATCGCTTGATCGCGGTCTTGGGAAGTCAACATTTTTCAGGACATATGTTACTGAAGTGAGAAGATACTGGGGTGGACAGGAAGATGAGGTTTGCAAACCAGAGCCAGAAGTAAGGGGGTATCGATCAGAGGACGCTTATTCTAAGCTTGAGGCTGACGGGATTGTACCTGTCGAGTCTATTGCTGCAGGAGGGGATGTGATTGTCGGAAAGACATCGCCCTTAAGGTTTCTTGGGCTGCAGAAGGAAGTTCGCATGGGCATAAAGAACCGCAGAGAGAACTCACTTACAACTAACAGAGGCGAAAGTGGAATTGTGGAAAAAGTCATAATTACAGATACAAAGGACGGGAATACTTTGATAAAAGTAAGTGTCCGCGAGCCGAAGATACCCGAAATAGGCGACAAGTTCGCTTCCCGTCACGGCCAAAAAGGTGTTGTCGGGCTTATTGTGCCTGAAGAAGACATGCCTTTCACATCAGATGGTGTGACTCCTGATGTCATAATAAACCCTCATGCAATCCCTTCAAGAATGACTGTTGGCCAGCTTCTTGAGTTTGTTGCCGGAAAAACAGGGGCTTTAACAGGCACGACAATAAACGGAACCGCATTTCAGGGAAATGAGGCAGATATAAGAAAACAGCTTGCAAAGGAAGGCTTTCGTGATGATGGTAAGGAAGTGTTCTATAACGGAATCACCGGAGAGAAAATAGATGCGCACATTCTGGTTGGAATAGGATATTACCAGAGACTTTACCACATGGTTTCGCACAAGATACACGCGCGTTCGAGAGGGCCGATTGCCCTGCTTACAAAGCAGCCTACAGAGGGGCGAAGTAAGGAAGGCGGTTTACGGTTTGGAGAGATGGAAAAGGACTGTCTCATAGCACACGGTGCTGCAGTGACTCTGAAAGAGCGCTTTGGCGCAGACAAGACAGTGGTCTCTATATGCAAAGAGTGCGGTGTACCTGCTGTTGTGGACTACCAAAAGAATAAGTCCCAGTGCCCGCTTTGTAAGAACTCAAAGACAGTTGATGTTGAGATGTCATACGCGTTCAAGCTTCTGCTTGATGAAATGCGCAGTATGATGATTTATCCGCAAATAGTTGCTGAAGAGAAGTGAGTGATATAATGGTAAAGAAAATACACGAGTTAAGGTTCAAGTTGATTTCGCCGCAGATAATAAAGAAAATGTCTGTTATGCAGGTCAATACTGCTGAAGTTTACGATGTTGATGCATACCCTATAGAGGGTGGTGTAATGGATCCGCGCTTAGGGGTTGTTGACCCAGGTATGCGTTGCAGGACCTGTGGCGGGCGCATGGGCGAGTGCACAGGGCATTTTGGCCATATAGAGCTTGCAAGGCCAGTCATAAATATACTTTTCCTTGATGCGATAAAAATTCTTTTGCAATATACCTGCGCTGATTGCGGTGTTGCTCTTGTGGATAAGGAAATCATCAAAAAGATTATTGATATGAGGGATTTAAAGAAATTGAAGCCACTTGACAAGTGCCCAAAGTGCGGTAGGAAGACCGAAAAGATAACTATAGACAAGCCGTCAACATTTGTTCGCGCAAAAAAGCCGTTAACCGCGGTAGATGTTCGCGAGCAGCTTGAAAGGATAACTACAAAAACAGCAGAGTCGCTTTCATTTTGTGGTGGAAAGCCTGAGTGGCTTGTGTTGACTCTTTTTGCGGTTCCGCCTATAACGGTTCGGCCATCAATAACTCTTGAGACCGGAGATCGAAGTGAGGATGATCTCACGCATAAAATTGTTGACATCGTGCGGATTAACCAGCGTTTTGCAGACAACCTTGAGATTGGAGCGCCGGAGTTTATCCTTGAAGATCTTTGGGAGCTTTTACAGTATCATGTTACAACATTTTTCAATAACGAGTTGAGCAGTATTCCTCCTGCACGGCACAGGTCCGGGCGAAGCCTTAAGACACTTTCGCAGAGGCTTAAGAGTAAGGACGGAAGGTTTCGTCATAATCTTACAGGCAAGCGCGTGAATTATTCAGCGCGTACAGTCATATCTCCGGATCCAAACATAAGCATAAACGAGGTAGGCGTTCCTGAGAGAATTGCAAAGGAAATAACTGTTTCGGTGAAGGTGACCAAGAGCAATCTCTCTGAGATGAAAAAATATGTTACAAATGGCCCGGATGTTCATCCCGGTGCAAATTATGTTACAAGAGATGACGATGTCAGAAAGCGCATTCTTGAGGCAAACAAAAGCGATGTTGCAGAAGAGCTTGCACCAGGATACCTTGTGGAGCGTCATCTTATTGACGGAGATCCGGTAATCTTCAATAGGCAGCCCTCGCTTCATAGGATGTCTGTCATGGGACATCGTGCACGGATAATGCCTCATAAGACATTCAGGCTTAATCTTTGTGTGTGTAAGCCGTACAATGCGGATTTTGACGGGGATGAAATGAATATGCATGTTCCTCAGACTGCGGAGGCGCGCGCAGAAGTTGATGAGCTTATGCTTGTTGAAAACAATATACGTTCTCCAAGATTCGGAGGGCCTATAATTGGTTGTGAACAGGATTATATTTCCGGAGCATACCTTTTGACAAAGAAAGGGACGACGTTCTCACGAAGAGATATTGCACAAATGTTTGCGAACGCCGGTGTTGAAGTTGAACTTGAAAAGGACGTGTATACTGGAAAAGAAATGCTTAGTATGTTAATACCATCTAATATCAATCTTGAGTACAAGTCAAATGTTTGCAGAAAGTGCAAGGAGTGTACAAAGGAAAAATGCCCGTATGACTCCTATGTTGTAATCAAGGACGGGAACCTGGAAGTTGGTGTTGTTGACAATACAGGAATTGCACCATTTAAGGGTAAAATAGTTGATGCTATAGACCTTGAGTGCGGACACGCAGAGGCAAGGAAATTTTTGGATTCCTTTACGCGCGTTATACTTGAAGTAATGATGCGCAAGGGATTCAGCATATCACTGAGTGATCTTGACGTAAGCAAGGAGACAACGCGTGCAATAAACAATGTCGTGTCAAAGCAGTTTGCAGAAGTGGAAGACATAATCGCGCGCGGAAAGAAAGGCCAGATTGATGTGTCTCCAGGAAGAACGCTTGAGGAGAGCGAAGAGGCTCTTATCATGGTGGCGCTTTCAAAAGTTACAAATGAGTCCCAGAATATTATAGCTGCTTCTGAAACAGAGACTGATGCAGATATCATGGCAAAGACGGGTGCGCGTGGAAGTATACAGAATCTCACGTTTATGTCAGGAATACTCGGGCAGGAGGCCATAAGGGGTAAAAGAATATTTCGGGGATATAATCGAAGGACGTTACCCCATTTTAAGAAAGATGTTCTTGAACCCAAAGCTCATGGTTTTGTAACATCATCCCTGAAGGACGGTCTTGACCCGGTTGAATTTTTCTTTGAAGTGATGAAGGGCAGAGAGGGTATAATGGATTCTTCCCTTAAGACCAGGGTGTCCGGTTACATGCAGAGGCGCCTTGTGAATGCGCTTCAGGACATAATGCTTGACAAAGATATGATTGTTAAAGATGGTGAAGGGACTGTGGTTCAGTTTGTGCCGGGCGAAGATGGAATTGACCCTGCAAAGAGCGACCGCGGTTCACTTGATGTAAACATAAAATTTTAAGGTGTTATTATGGTAAAAGATAAACTTCCAGACCCGTACGCGGAAGCGGCGGAGGACCCAAAAGTCAAAAAAAAGCTTCTTGAGCGATACAACCGCATGGTGTATGAGCCAGGAGAGGCTGTTGGCGTGGTGGCAGCGCAGTCAATATCTGAGCCGGCAACACAGACAACACTTCGTTCATACCACAGAGAGGGGAAAGTCGGTCTTGAAGTTACACAGGGACTGCCGAGGTTGATTGAGCTTTTCGATGCCAAGAAGACCCCGAGAACGCCTGCAATGGATATTTATCTTGACGCGGAACACAACAACAAGGAAGATGCACGAAAAATCGCAGCAAAGATTAAAGAGACAAAACTGAAGCACTTTCTTGTTTCAGACTCGCTTGACATACTTAATATGAAGCTTGAGCTTGAGCTTGACAAAAAACAGCTTGAAACATATGACATAACAGGAGACGCTATTGTTGCACTTATTTCAAAAACCATCAAGACGGCAGACATAAGCATTTCGGGAAATATCATTTCACTTGAGCTTAAAAAAGAGGATGTTTCTGTGAAAGGCTTGCAGGACCTTCGTGTGAAGGCAAGAAACCTTCATGTAAAGGGCATAAAAGGCATAGAGCAGGCAATAGTTGAGCTGCAGGACGAGTGCTGGGTTATAAAGACACTTGGCGCTAACCTTGCAAGAGTGCTTGAGATGCCTGGTGTTGACATGACTACAAGCCGATCCAATGATATTTACGAAATTGCGCGCGTGCTAGGTATCGAAGCTGCAAGAAACTCGATAATTAAGGAAGCGATTACGACAATGAGGGAGCAGGGCGTGGATACTGATGTTCGCCATCTTCTTTTGGTTGCAGACGCAATGACAAATGACGGAGAGATAAGGGCTATCGGAAGATATGGCCTCGCAGGGAGAAAATCCTCTGTGCTTTCAAGGGCAAACTTTGAGGAAACTGTTAAGCACCTTATCTGGGCTGCTGCAAATGGAGATATAGACCCTCTTGAAAGTGTTATTGAAAATATAATTGTTGGAAACATGGCTCCTGTCGGAACAGGGACCATCAAATTAAAGATTAAAGAGTAGAACCAAGGTGCTGAAATATGGCTGATATTGAGAAAACAATAAAAAATGCGGTTGAATCGAACAAAACCCTGATGGGCTCTGATGAGACTCTTAGGGCGTTAATGGCAGATGAGCTTTCATTAGTTGTGATGGCATCCAATTGTCCTCAGGAGATTGCAGAAAAAATAGAGCATTACGCACAGATTTCGGGCACAGAATCCCATAAGTTTTCATTGGCGAGCAAGGAACTTGGCTCTGTTTGCAGAAAGCCGTTTTCAGTTACGGTGCTTGGGATAAAAAAGTCATGAAACCTCTAAAAGGATGGGTTTCAACAGTTGTAGATATGGGTGCAAAAAACAAGTTATTTAAATATTCCTCGTTTAATGATTTAGAATGCGGCAAACCGCTTATTGTAATATTGAATGATATGGTTGATACTTATGACTCCAGGATTATGTGCAGCAAGGAATGTGGTGAAGGCCACAAAGAAGAGGCGATGGAAGTCTACGCTATATAAGCGTAGAGTGCTTGGCCTTAGAATCAAGAGCGATCCAATCAAGGGGAGCCCGCAAGCCAAGGGCATTGTGCTTGAGAAGCGCCAGCTTGAGGCAAAACAGCCAAACTCAGGCATGCGAAAATGCGTGCGCGTTCAGCTTATCAAGAACGGTAAGCAGGTCACTGCGTTTTGCCCGGAATCCGGAGCAATAAATCAGATACAGGAACATGATGAAGTGACTATTGCAGGAATTCATGGTTCGCGGGGACGGTCAACAGGAGATCTTTCCGGAGTGCGATACAAGGTTATTTCTGTGAATGGCCTTACATTGCACCATTTGATTAAGGGCAAGCTTAAGAGGACAAGTAAGTGATAATTATGGATGATTTTGAACCAAAACTTTTCGGACAATGGGATACACAGGCTGTAACTGTGAATGATAAAGGCCTTGTGGATTACATAACACTTACACCTGTGGTTGTTCCAAGAAGCGGAGGGCGACATGCAAAAAAGCAGTACCATAAGTCAAAGATGCATATTGTCGAGCGTCTTTTAAACAAGCTTTTTGTTGCAGGGCACCGCGGACGGAAGCACAGGTTCACTTCAGGACGAAACACAGGGCAGACATTCATAATGAATAATCTTATTATTTCTGCGTTCAAGGACATTGAGGCAAAGACAAAGAAAAATCCGGTTGATGTTTTTGTCCGGGCCGTTGAAAACTCCGCACCTCTTGAAGAGGTTTTGACATACCAGCGCGGCGGCATCATGGCGCGAGAGGGTGTTGTGACATCTCCGCAGAGGCGTGTTGACCTTGCGTTGCGCCATCTTTCTCAGGGAACGTACCAGAAATCAAACAGGACAAAGAAGAAGGCATGGATGTGCCTTTCAGACGAGATAATGGGCGCATACAAAAACGATACAAATGCATCTTTTGCTGCATCTGAAAAAATGCGAAGAGAAAAAGAAGCTCTCGGCGCAAGATAATTGCGATGGTTTTGTGCCTGTTGCGATTGTTGTAGCGTGTATGTAATTCAGGTACTTTTGGTATGTTTTTGTTGGCGGTTAGCCTGTTTTCTGAAATCCTCTTTGAATTAGTGTCCTGAACTTTGCCTTGAGTGGTTTGTGGTTTCTCATATCTGCTTTTTGATAGCCCCAAAAGAAATTCATTATTTATTTTTGCAGCAAGAAGTATTTCTTATGTTAATCATAGTTTCAGGGCTCCCTGCAACAGGCAAGACAACTATTGCGCGAGAGGTTGCAAAAAAAACAGGTGCGATAATTCTTCGAACAGATGTTATTCGAAAGGAATTGTTTGCCCGTCCAAAATATACTGAAGAAGAAAAAGAGCAGGTCTACAACGAAATGTTTTTGCGCGCAGAAAAATTTCTTATCAAAGAGCAGATTGTGATTCTTGATGCAAATTTTTATCTTCAAAGCCTTCGCGGCCGAGCGCGAGATGTTGCGCACAGGTGTGGAAAAAAGTTTTTTATTGTCGAATGCATACTTGATGAAGAAAAAGTTCTTGAGCGTATGAACGCGCGAAGTTCTAAAAATGATGCGTCGGATGCAAATCGTATTGAAATTTATCGCAAGATAAAACGTTTGTGGGAACCAATACGTGCGCAGCATATCGTTATTGATACTTCCTGCGAGGGCGCGCTTGCAAACGTGCTTGAAAAGATTTCTAAAAAGTTGTGAACGTTTGACACACGATAAAAAAATAATCGTGCGCACAACTTAAAGTTTGTATAATTTTTTTGTGTTTGAAGAAAAATAAAACTGTTTTTTAACAAAATAAATTTTTAATATGCGAATTTTTTGTGCGTGTGCAAGAAATTTTCTTCTA
>JAFCBV010000021.1 GCA_017610545.1 Candidatus Nanohalarchaeota archaeon
TCTTGATCTTGAAGTTATTGTTGAAAATAAGGCAGGAGCCGGGCAGGACATCTTTGTTGAATACTGGGTATCAAACGCAGGCCTTGAAGAAAAATCATGGTATTCTGCTTCAATGCACGCCTATGTGGGCAAGGATGCAATAATATATATTCCGCTCAAAGCATACGTATTCCCAATCCAGCCTTATGGCAATTACTGGCTGCATGTCAAGGTAACACCTACAAACGACACATCTTCTGGCTTTAGCTGGATGGCTCATGACACATTTTCTGTTGTGCAACGGCCCGTAGAACCGCCCTATGTTCCGAAGACGCCGACAGCTGCCGTGGTTGCCGGTGCTACTGGCGCGACAGCAGGAAGGAGTGAGCTATACATAATTTCTCTGGTGCGCTATCCAAAAAACATAAGTACTGTGCGCGGCTGGACAGACATAAGCACAATTGAGATAAAAAATATAGGGGATCTGCCTGTCAAAAACATATCTTTAACTGTTACAGGGGTTCCGTACACATGGTACACTCTTCGCCCGGACACAGCACAGGATCTCTCAAGCGGGAACAGTACGGCCTTTCTGCTTGAGTTTAATATACCCGACAACGCAGATATCGGAGCATACGACCTCGTCTTTACAGCAGAAGGAAATGAGGCAAGTGACGAAAAACTTTCGCAGCTGACGATTTTTCAGTCAGTAGAAGAGATGCTTCTTGCGGAAATACGTGCATTGAAGGTTCGCTTGCAGCATCTTGAAGAAGAGATGGCATTTGCAGGAACTGCCGGCAAAAATATTAGCCAGGTTATTCCTGTTATTGAGCGCGCTAAAAAGGAATTGGGTCTTGCAGAAGCAACTGTGGCAAACTCCAGCTATGAGGATGCGCACAACCATATACTTCTTACAAAGAACCTTCTTGATCGGGTAGAAGTTCTTTTAAAATCTGCTCAATATATTGAAATGATTCCAACAAAAATTATTCCGTCATGGCTGATTACACTCATAATACTGCTTGCAGTTCTTGCGGCATTTGCCTTTATCTGGACTTTCCGGCTTAAGCGCAGGATGAAATTATTTTTCAGGACCCCCGCAGCAATGATGAGGGCAGTTCACCTGTTTAAGAAGGAGAAGGAGACGCGACAGGTGTTTTTGGCTGAGCGCACGAAGCTTATACGCATGCAGGATCTTCTTGAAAGAGAAGTAAAAGACGGCACAATAACAGAATCAGCGTATCAGGAATTGAGCAAGAGAACTGCCGACAAGCTGAAGGATATCGATAAAAAAATCAAGGGATGAGTCATGATAAAAATACATTTTTTGATATTGATTTTTGTATTCACGGCATTGCCCTGCACATCTCATGCTGCAAGAGAATATCAGGTAGGTGTTTCACCCCCCTTGCTTGACCTGGGGGTGCTTGAGCGCGGAGAGGAAACTGTGGCAGAGTTCTTTATAATTACGTCCTCAACAGAAGATCTTTTGGTTCGGCTCGAGGCAGCGCGCGGGATGCCTGATTTTTTCGGCAAGCCCGCGTATTCCGCACTTGTCCATGAATATTCAGAGGAAGATACATCATCATGGGTTCTTTTTCCAAGCAACCCGGTTGTGCTCGCGCCACAGGAAAACTCTATTGACACGTTATCGGGAGCATTGCGCGGCTGGAGAAAAATAAATATTGTCATAAAGGTGCCGGAAGACGCAGAGCCGGGATACCATCTCATTTCAATACACTCAGCACCATACGTTCCTGCAGGAAAGGCTTTGGGGGTGAACATTGTTGCTGTTTCACCCGTAAACATCGTATTTCGTGTTCCGGGGGATGCTATTCGAAGCGGGCAGATTTTGGATATGGTGGCCGGACGCGAGAGTATGGGCGGCAGGACTGTAAATGTATTTTTCAAGAACACCGGCACTGTGACAATATCTGCTATGGCAGAAAATGTTGAAGTATATGTTGGCAACTCAAGTACAGACAAGCCACGTTTTTCCGGGCAACAATATATTTCTCCGGGAAGCACGCAGGCGCTTGCAGTGGTTTTCGACTATGATGAAATCTCTGTAGGAACGCATGAAGTTTTTTCAGAGGTTGATTACATGACATCGCGCGCATCAAAGAGCGCTGATGTGACCTTTGAAGAGCTGGTTCAGGCAGAGCCTTCTGCATCTGTTATTAAAATTCCAACTTCATCCATGCCGTGGTGGGTCTTTATTGTTCCAATTATACTGTTTTTCCTTGTGATGTATTCTAGGCGAGGGGAAAACCGAAAACAGCATAAAGAATCTTAAAATCAAGATAGTTTACACTTTTGAGCGAATATGGTATGAATTGGGCTATAATATTTATACTGCGTAGCCTAATACTAAGATATCTTGTTGTGAATATCCATGCTTACTCAATTGTCTGACAGCGAAAAAAACGCATTGACTGAAACGTGGGACATATCGTCTGCTGCTGCTATAAGCGCACTTGCCAGCACTCTTGGCAAAGAAGTTAAGCTCATAGAACCTTGTGTGAAGCAGATGCTCTTAAATGATGTTCCGGGCGTCATGAATGCTGACGAAGCCGGAAACATCCTGATATATCTGAAGCTGAGCGGGGCTGTTCGGGGTGTGGCGGCAATAAGCGCAGAACCATCAAATATACTTGCTTTGGCAGATATGCTGCTTCACAAAGAAATAGGGACTTTCAAATCATTGGATAACCAGAATTTTTCTGTGGTAAACGAACTTTTGAACATTCTAACAGGATATTATGTTGATGCTCTTGTCGCCAGAATTTCCGGTAAGATAACTATGCGCGATCCAACGTATTCCGTCAATCCATACAAGGCAATAGACGATTTCGGGCTTGGCGAAACATTTAATGAAATAAATGTTCTTGTATTTGAAAATAAATTTCTGATACCAGAGATTCAAGTCCATGGCAAAACTTTTTTGATTCTGTCTGAAAAAATGCTTAAGAAATTTATGTGATCTAAAACCGTTATTATGAAAAACAATTTGGCACTTTTTGGAATTATTCTCGTTGCTCTTATTGTTTTAGATGATGGCGGAATGCTTTAATATATAGAGTTCACCAAGAGTTCGTTATGAACGCGAAACCACCTGCTACAAAAATGAGCCATAAAAAGATTGTTGCCGTACTACTTTTTTTTATTGCCTTTTTGCTGTTTTACGGAGTGTTCTCTTTTCGTGATGCAATGGCAAGCAGTTCTGCAGAAAATCTGTTTTTCAAAAGCCAAAGCCATGCGTATGATGCATTTGTCGAAATATCTAACCCACAAAGCGAAGTGCTCTCTATCGGTTTTGCGGCAGATGTGGAGATGCTTAACTTTGGAATTGTTCCTTCAGGCGGAAATTATGCAAGAAAAGTCATTCATATTTCAAACAGCGCAAAGCACAGGGCACGTGTTTTGTTCGAGGCCCAAGGCAACATAAAAACCCTGGTTGAGTTTGATGATACAACGTACTTGATTGAACCCAGAGCCTCAGAAGAGGTACCGATTTTTCTTCGGACGCAAAACAGCACTTTGGCAGGGAATTACAGCGGCAAGATAATTGTGACAAAAATCGCATCTAAAAACGCTTTATCAAACATATTTATAAAATGGCTCTAAAAAGTGGTTATGCGGCTTGTGTATTTTTTTCTTTTTATGGCATTGGCTTCTCAGGTGGTATTTGCTGCGTCAGTGAACGTAAATATCGAAGACCTGATTTTGTCTGAGATGAAGGAAGTGCACACTATTTCAGGAGGGCTTCTTTCAAGTTCTCCGGAGCTTTATAATGCAGGAAGTGTATCTTATGCTGCCCGGGTGAGGCTTTCCGTGGCGGATAACGGCAATGAAATTTTTTCGGCATGGAGCGCAAAAGATGCTGTAATGCCCGGTGAAAGAAACGATTTCAATATATTCGCATACATATCATCGCCCGGAAATTACACTGCAAGGCTTTTTGGCCATTATGCAAATGACGCATTCAAGCTTGCAGAATACAATTTCAGCGTCAATGAACATCCATCGGCGTCCCGAAGCATAATTTTGTCAAAACCGCGCATATATGACAATAAAATAACAATAAGCGCAACATCCGAGACAGGCGAAACAGGTGTTGTCATCATGCCTGCCGGATATCCAAAGACCTGGATTTTTGAACAGAAGACCCTCTCAGCACTTTCCGGCAAAAAAACAGTCCGTATTTCAATACCCTATGAAGCAGACATATTTTCTGAAAAAGAAATAACACTTATTGCAGTTTCACTGGATGGCGAAGCCTTTGGTCAGATTGAATTTCCGATGAAGCGCGAACATGGATTCTACAAGTACATTTCGCTCATAAATGATTGGATATGGGGCACAAGATAGCGAATACACACATCATCTATCGAAATATATAAACAGCGCCAGCCATAATTTGTCATGTTAGGGATACCTATGTTTTCAATGGATGGGAGATTGTTTTGTGGCAAAGTTCTTGTTTTTTCACTCATGGTTATGGTGTTTTCAGGCACCGGACACGCATTGCCGGAATTGTCCGGTCTTTTGGCAACCCCGAGTCAGGCATGGACAGGGGAAAACATTCTTTTGTCTGTCAAATGCACTGACAATGAGAGCACAATAAAGCAAGTGTACGCATACATAGAAGGTCCGGGAATTTCATGGACATCCCCTGGCTTTTCAGAATATGAAAACAGCACATTTATGCTGTCTGTTTCTGACTTTTACGGCAAGACCGGAGTATTTAATGTTGCCGTATATTGCACATCTGAAAACAACACAGCCAACCAAAATACAACGTTTTCTGTCTCAGAGTTTTCAGGAGAGATTTCATCTGTTTCGCCTGACAGCATATATGTCGGGGACACAGTGGAAGTAGACATGTCTGTAAAAAAAGATGATGTTTATCTCTCGGGAAGTTCTGCCGTAACATTTGAAGTGTTGTTAGCTGGCGAATCTGTGCCATTGACAGCAGCATATGATTTTGAGAAAGGCTGGCGCATACGTTTTGAAGCACCATCCGTATCGGGTACTTATGATGTCAATGTGGCCGCATTCTACGAAGGCGCTGTCTTTGAAGCGCCAATATCTATTGAAGTTAAAGATGTGTTTGAGTTTTCCCTGACTGCCGTGGATAAGTCAGAAGTACTTTTCGGCGAAAATATAACTGCAACTATTTTTGCTTCAGAGCAGAGCAGCCCGATTTCAATAAGCAAAAGCAGCATATCCGCAAAAATTGGCTCATATGCGGTCGATGTAGCAGATATATCTTTAGCGTCAAACGGGAAATATGTTGCCACAATAACACTTCCAAGCCTAACACCCGCAGCATATGACCTGAAAATCACGTTTTCACACCAGAATTTCACAGCAGAAAGGACATCAACAATAACCTATCTTGTTTCCGCATCAGGAACACTTCTTGACCCAAACGGCGGCGCAGTAAGCGCGAAACTGTCTTTCATGTCCGGCGCACTCGAGCGCTATGTTTACACCGATTCAAAAGGGGCTTACAGGTTGAATCTCCCGTCAAGAACGTATGATGTGCGGCTTGTACACGACCGCGCAAGCATTGTCCAGCAAGGGGTTTCTGTATCGGTGTTTGATGACCCCCTAAGGTTCTATTATATTGCAGACATTGTAATTCCCGGCATCAAGCCGGCAGGCCTTTTCATGTTCGAGACCACACTTTCTGCGGATGACACAGAAATAACCCTGAATTATGACGAGCGCAAAGTCTCAAGCGAATCAGGTCTTGTAGTTTACAGGTGCGGCAATTGGAACTCTGCAGACAAGAAATGTTTCGGCTCATGGGACACGATTTCTGCATCTATTGATCCTGTGCGAAACAGTGCAAAGTTTTCATCAGCTAATCCTTCGGGAGCATATACTTTAGGTTCTCTGGATGCACTATTTCTTGATTTTTCAATTGACAAAACCACCTATTATGTGGGTGATGTAATAAAGGCGGTTGGAATTTCAGAGAAGTCCGGCGGAAACTATGTTGGAAACATAGAAATTACAGGGCGCATAAACGGCCAGCCAACCACAAAAACCGTTACATCCTCTGAAAATGGTGTGTTCGCCCTTGATCTTGAGGTGCCTTCAGCAGAAGGCAGTTACACGCTTGTATTTACAGCAGAGCTTGAGCCATACCAGAGCTTTGAGACGACAAAGACAATTGAAGTCATCAAAAGAAAAGAGATTTCACTTGTTTTGCCGGATACTGTGCGCATAAGTGTTGGTGAAATTTCAACAATTGAAGTCCATGTCGTGAACACAGGGCAAACACATTTAGTTGACGGGAAAATATCAATTTCCGGAATACCTGATGATTATTATAGCATTACACCAGAACTATTGTCCGTTGGTGCAGGGGACGAGACTAAATTTTTCATCAATTTCGAGATACCTGAGTCAGCACCAAAGACAACACATGGTGCAGATATCACAATACCTTTTGGAGAGAAAACGTTTAAGAAAACATTTGCCCTCACCATAAAAGAGCCTGTTGCAGAAGGGCCTGCTGTTACTGAAAAAGAAGATGCTGACACTGAAAGCAGATTCTCCCTTCCAACAGGGTTGATGACTTCTGCGATGGCGTCTGATATCATATATTTGATGGTATTCAGCGTAATCAGCTTTTCGGCCGCGATATTCCTGAAAAACAGGCGCACCCCACGAACAAGTGAACTTGGCGACAGTGGCTTTGGCAGAAAAGCATATTTATTTGAGATAAAAAAAGCAGTTGAAAAAGGATTTGGCGCGAAACTAAAAAAGGTTGTAAAGCGAAAGCGCACTGTAAAAAAAGCAGTTAGCAAGAGGCTAACAAAGATTGTAAAACGAAAGCATATCATAAAAAAGGCCGTGCGCAAGGTTGCGCGGCGCAAAAAATAATTCGCTCTGGGAATTGAAATGAAAGAACACAAAAAAAGAATTATTGGTTTTTTTGGCATTCTCTGTTTTACTGCTGTGCTTTTTATGTTTTTTTCTCCAATAACTGAAGGCGCGTCAAACATAGTGCCCGGCGAGCACAATGTGACTGTGCGCCTGATAGCAGGCACCACACCACTGACAGATACACTGTCTGATACAGATAGGGGTTATACTGCTGCCAGCCAGGGCTCTTTATTTACAGCACTCATTCGCCCGGAAGGAAGCCCTGAGGCCCAGTCAATTGATGCAACCAAGCTTACAATGAGGCAGGATATTTTCGAAAATCGGTTTTATCTTGTTTTTACAAAAGATACTGCCAGAAAAGATATTCGTAAACGAACAGATTTGCTTAATAGTGGGGAGTTCTATTCCTATTCAAATCCATCATTTGGTTTTTCTCTTTCGAACCAGCACCACATATCTATTTTCAGGGAATACACAAGCATTGATCTTCTTGGACAGCCTATCTTGCGCATTCGCCCAGGTTCATATACGCTCATTGTTTCTGCAGAAAAAGATGGCGGCGGCAATCTGGGTGTTCGATTAAGGCTAAAATAAGTGCCCATTTTAGAATATTCTTTCAAGCCACGATGTTATGGCTCTTCCGGATTCTTTTTCTTTGCCAAAGAACCAGTGGTCTGTATTTTCAATCAATTTAGTGTCCCAATTCAGCGCGTTTTCAAGAAACTTTAATGTCTTTTTCGGCTTTTTATCGTAGTCATCTTTTGAGCCAAATATTGCCAGTACCGGAACATTTATCTGCTTTAATTCTTTCAGTTCGCCTGAATAATTCATTATATTTCCGTGAATTGTTTTTGGGTCTGCCAGATCAAGATACTTTCTTGCATTCAGCATGGGGCAGAAAGCCATGTCTTCAGGCACAAGCTTCTCGCCTTGCCCATCTTGCACCATTTTGAGTGCAAGTTTGAGTTGGCTATCATATTTGTCTCCAAGAATTTCTTTCACATAAGCGATGTCGTCTACAGGTGCAAGCAAAACAAGTCCTTTGATTCGTTTATCCTGCGTTTCGTACACATAGTATGCGCTTTTCTGGCATCCGAGGCTGTGCCCCTCCAAGACGATGTTTTTGTATCCTCTTTTCGATACAAAATCAATCCCTGCAGAAATGTCGATGACACTATCCTCAAACTTTGCAGTGCTTCCGCCGCAGCGAAAGTATGCTCTTTTGTTTTTCTCCTTTTTTATAAAATCTGTAACAAACCCCGTACCTCGATTATTGTAGGACAAAAACGCAAAACCCTTTGACACCGCTTCCTTTGCAATGTAGTCCAGAAAGAGATTCTCATAGAAATTGCCAACCCATGCGTGTATGTGTATCAATACATTACTGGTTTTTGTTTCAGGCTCATAAAGAATGCCTTGTAACTCAAGTTTGTCTTTCGTATCTATTCGTACAAGTTCGCATTTGAGTCCGTC
>JAFCBV010000022.1 GCA_017610545.1 Candidatus Nanohalarchaeota archaeon
AAGGGATAGGCGTCCTCTTTTTGTTGCAATCCTACGTCTGCCATAGTCTGATTTGCATAGAAAGATATAATAATGTAACTACTGCGATGTTACGCATTACACAACAATAGCCTGCGTCGGGCAACTAGACGCAACATCTTTACAATCGCACTTGTCGCATGATTCATCATCAATTATGTGTGCTTTCCCATCATCCCGCATTTCAAAGACTTTATCACACATTGACGCGCAAAGCCCGCATCCAATACACTTATCCGCAATAACACTTACCGTCATATAACCACCATTTATTTTATGCCCAGAAAACTTAATATAGTTCTTGCAATGCGCTGCAAGAATCCCTCTTTTTTGACGTCAAAATGAAATGTTTGCGTATGAATACTTCCTGCAACGTCATTAAACATGATTTCAGCTTCGTGTACCCCAAATTCTGTGATGTCAAACTCCACGTCTTTTTTACCTGAAATAACGCCAATGCTTTTTTCCTGCCCAAGAAACCTTACAGTCACGTTTTCAGCGGAGTCACGAAGGGCTTCAACATGTATTGTTGCAATATTCTGGCCAAAGTCCTCTGAAAGCGCAGCCTGTATTTCTGGTATGTCGTACATCCTGAATTTTTCTATCCGCGAGTCGTACACACCGCTACCTGAAAGCTCAAGGCGAATGGTTTTCTCTCCGGCAGACACAGGGCTAAAAACAAAGTCAAGAGTCTTCAATCCCTGTAGCTCAAAGTTTTGCACGGTTTCTGTTCCATCAATGATTGATTTTAAGCGAAGGGCCCTTTTCACATTGTCAGGACTTTTTATTACAACAGAAAGTTTTGCCGCGTCACCGAGTTTCACAAGCGAAGGTACACTCGTATTTGAAATCCGGGTTCCGCTCTGCAGCAGGACATCATATTCTATACTAAGTGCATGCCCTGTCGATGAGAATAAGACTCCGTGGTTGATTCCTGTGTTTTTTGGAGTAAAAGAAAATTCAACAGATGATATGCTTTCAGAGACATCTTTTTCCTTATAGCCCTCTTTTGATATAAAGCCGATGACATAGTCTTCGAGCCCAGTGGTCCTTTCTGCAGATGCAAAAACTGTTTGTGCATCCCCTGCAGAAATTATGGGGCTTCGAAGTTCTGCAGAGAGAGCCACAGAATCTTCATTTCTCCCCGATGTGTCAACAGTTATGTTGACTTTACGCACACCAAGAAGCCTTGAGTTCAGGACAAGCGGGCATGTGTAGATTATATTTTTTTGCAATCCAGTTTCTGCAGTTACATGCCACCAAAGTAGTGTCTCTTCTCCGGGCACAAGAACGGCTTCACGTTCTCTGTTTTCAATTGAGACAATCGGCTTCTCGCTTTTGCAGGGCACAAGGCTTACCTCAAGCACAGCATATTCACTTGGAATTATTTTTAGTACAACAATAGATGTTTCCCCGGGCTCAAGCACGTTAGTGGTCTGGAGCAGAGAATATCCACTGTCTTTTTCCCGAAGAGCATAATCAATTGTCTCGATTATTGTTTCCCCGGGCAGCCATTTCTCTATTTTTGCATTGACACCATATATTTCCGCAGTGTTCTCAACACGGTTGGTGCCTGATGCATGAAACTCAATATGTGTCCCGTCAAGCCAGCCAACCTCAAGCCACGTAGAATCAACAGGCACCCACTTTCCAATGTAAACCTCAGCCCATGCGTGAGGCGTCCATCCCTTGGCTCCGTACGCATGCCCTGAAATGTAGCGCGCCGGATACCCAATAGACCTTGCAAGGGCAATGAAAAGGCTTGAATATTCGTCGCATGTGCCAACCTTGTTTTCAAACACCCAGAGCGCGTCCTTTGAGGACGTGCCAAAGCTCTCTATATATTCCGTGTTATTGTGAACATAAGAGGCAAGAGCAGCTATTTTTTCAAAGTCACTGTTTTTATTTGCAGAGATTTCTTTTGCACGTTGTATGATTCGAGCATCATCGCTCTGTATATTGGTTGATGGTTTCATGTATTTTTTTACATCTTCGGGAACAGTGTATGACTTCGGGAGTGTGTGCGTTCTTCTGGACTCTGTTTGCACAATGCTTTCAAGAGAATAATAAACCGCATTTGACGGGCTTTTTTCTTCATAGGTCATCATGCTGTTTCCAAACGCGTCCAATACATAGTCTGCCTTGTTTGAATATGTCTGGTATTCTCTGTTTTGCGGAGCCGTTATGTTGAGCTTCACCCATCGAATTGACTGCCCGGATATGGAAACGCCTCCGCTTTGCATGACTTTAGAGTCGAGGCTGGTGATTTGAGCAGGATCTTCTATATCCTGTTCTGCAGAGGCAAGTGGGACCAGAATCAAGGTCAGCAGAACTAAGCACACGGATTTAAAGTTTGCCATAAAACTAGTTGTATTACGCATATAATAAAGATGATTAAATGATTGATATCTGGACTGAAAAATATAGGCCCAAAAAACTCTCCGATGTTGTAGGGCAAAAGGAAATTACAGCGCGCCTTGAGGCGTTTGTGAAAGAAAAGTCAATGCCGCACATGCTTTTTGCAGGAAGCGCAGGCATTGGCAAGACCACGTCTGCAATCGCTCTTGCAAAACAGCTTTATGGCGACACATGGCACCGCAACTTCATGGAGACAAACGCCAGTGACGAGCGCGGCATACAAGTTGTTAGAAGTAAGATAAAGGACTTTGCAAGAACAAAACCCCTTGGCGCAGAGTTCAAGATAATTTTTCTTGATGAGAGCGATGCTCTGACACCAGAGGCCCAGCAGGCAATGAGAAGGACAATGGAAAAATACACATCTACAACAAGGTTCATTCTTTCATGCAATTATTCAAGCAAACTCATTCCTCCAATACAATCACGATGCGCAATATTTCGCTTTCGTCCAATCGGCAAGGAGGACATAAAGGCCATGCTTGAGATGATAGCCAAAAAAGAAGGGCTGACTATTTCTGAGAAGGCAATGGATGCAATGCTCTCTGTGTCAGAAGGGGATTTGAGGCAGGCAATAAACGTTCTTCAGTCAACCTCAATAATTTCGAAGACCATCGATGAAAAAGAAGTATACAGCATTGCCGCATCGCTTCATCCAAAGGAAGCACGCGAAATACTTGACCTTGCGCTTAACAGTAGGTTCATTGACGCGCGAAAAAAGCTTCTTGGCCTTATGATAGACCGCGGCCTATCAGGGCTTGATGTGATTAAGGCGCTTCACCGCGAGATAATAAGTCTGGATGTAACTGATGTGCAGAAAGCACAGTTAATAGACAAGCTCGGCGAATACGAGTTCCGCATAGCCGAAGGCGGAACCGAGGATTTACAGATTGAAGCATTTCTTGCTCAGGTTTCAGCGTTATCCAATTGAGCAAGAAAGCTTAGAACGAAGCGCAGCGAAGTGAAATGATTTCTTGCTCAGGTTTCGGCAATGAAACAATGAGTCAAATACCTAAAAACATGCATATTTATTTTTTCTTCCAAAAATAAACCCATGCAGGCAGTTATTCTTGTGGCTGGCGAATCATCAAGATTCTGGCCGCTATCTGACGGAAGGCACAAAGCACTCTCAAAAGTTGCAGGAAAACCTTTGCTTGAATGGACACTTCATTCCGTCAAAAAAGCAGGAATAAAGGACATTATAATTGTAGAAGGTCCGGACAAAGCAGCAGAAAAAGGCATGAATTTGAAATGCAATAGCGACATGCGCATACGATTCGTTGTGCAGGAAAAGCCTCTTGGCATGGGAAATGCAATAATGCATGCAGAAAAATATATTAACGGCGACTTCTTTGTCCTTAACCCAAACCACTATGATGCTGATTTTTACATCGCGCCTATGATTGAGAAACAGCGCGAGACAAAGGCGCAAGCAGTCCTTGTCGGCAAAAAGACAGAAACTCCAAAGAAATACGGCATACTTTCGATTGAAGGAGACCGCGCGCGAGACCTTATTGAAAAGCCAAAAACTGGAACTGAGCCTTCTGATGTCCGCATTGTCGGAATATATCTATTACCAAAAAACTTCTTTGAATATTACAGGCGCGCGAAAGAGCACACGTACGCGTATGAAGACGCGCTTCGCTTTTGTATGAAAGAGGCGGATGTGCGCGTTGTGATGACTGCGAAGAAGACCAGCACCATGAAATATCCATGGGATTTATTTGATATGGCAAAAGATGTGATGGAAAAAAACATTCGCTCAAAATGCATTGCCTCATCAGCAAAAATTGCGAAGAGCGCGATAATTGAGGGTGCTGTAAAAGTAGGGGAAAACGTTCGTGTTCTTGAGAATGCAGTCATAAAAGGGCCGTGCTATATCGGCGATAACACACTGATAGGCAACAACGCAATTGTAAGAGATTTTTGCAGTATAGGAAATGATTGCATTATAGGTGCGAACGCTGAAGTTGCAAGAAGCATAATTGGCGACGGAACCCACACCCATTCAGGATTTATCGGCGACTCAATAATAGGGGACAACTGCCGGATTGGCGCAGGATTCATAACAGCAAATGTGCGCATTGACCGGAAAAATGTAAAATCTGCTGTAAAAGGAGAAAAGGTTGATACTGGCTTAAAATCCCTTGGCATCATCATCGGACACAACACAAACATTGGCATCGGTGTACAGGCAATGCCTGGAATTATGGTTGGTTCTAACTGCATTGTCGGGCCGGGGTCTCTTGTTTTAGAAAACGTAGAGGGCGATACAAAGTATTATTCAAAGTTCAAATCAGTTGTGAAAAAGCGTGAATGACATGGGAATAAAGGCAATAATTTTTGATGCAGACAACACTTTGTACAAAGTGCGCACAGAAAAAGCATATGAAAAGCTTTTCAATTGTATTGCCAAAGAGGCAAATTCTGATGCAAAAACCGTCGAAAATGTATGGCGCGGCCACATAAACAATATCTTGAATTCAGATGATGCGCTTTCTGCAGAAAAGCGCAAAAGAGAATATTCAATTGAAATAGTTCTCGGCCAGCTTGGAATTCTGGACAAAAAACATGTACTGGAAATAACAAAAAAAGCTCTTGATATTTTCTGGCAGCAGATTATTGATGATTTAGAATATGGTGTCGAATATGCATCAGTCATTTCACGCATAATGAAAAAATTTAGAGTCTCTGTTGCAAGTGATGAGTACAAGAAAAATCTTGAAGGCAAACTAAACCATGTATTTGGCACGTGGAACAAATATTTTGAATTTCTTATATCTGCAGACGACACTGGAGAGCTTAAGCCGTCTGAAAAATATTCTAAGCTGTCTCTTGAGCGCTTTGCAATGAAGCCGGAAGAGGTTGTGTTCATAGGTGATTCCTGGGAGCGAGACCTTGCGCCCGCAAAAGTTCTTGGCCTAAAGACAATTCTTATTGCAGATGAAAATGAGGGCGCTCCGGACTTTTTTGCAAAGGATCTTTTCGAGGCAGAGAAGATACTTGATTCTCTGGTGGCTTGATGGAAAAAGAGCCCGTAGTATTTACGCGCTATGACATACGCGGGGAGTATCCGACAGAGCTTGACGAGCCCTTTGCACTTCGCCTTGGCATGGCAGCAGGAACATATGCAAAGAAAAAAATAGTGGTTGGCTATGACACGCGCACGTCATCAAAGCCACTTGTAGAGGCGATTTCTTCAGGGATCCAAAGCACAGGTGTTGATGTCATAAACATAGGCATCAGTCCAAGCGATAAGGTGGCAATTGCAGGGAGTTACTATGGTGCGGATTTTTCAATAATGGTTACTGCATCACACCATTCCTGGTCAAGGAATGGGTTCAAGTTTTTTTACACAAAAGGAAACGGTTTTTCAAACGAGGACATGGCAGGAATAAAAAAAATATTTATGGAAAAGAGATTCAGAAAAGCACTGCCAGAGAACCGAAGCGCTACGATAGACAAAGAGCGCGAGTTTCACGAAGCATACATACAAAGAGCGATTAAAAGTTTCAAAAAATATTTTCAAAAAATAGATGCAAAGATTGTTGTTGACTGTTGCAATGGCGCAGCATATAATACAACACCACTTCTTCTTGAGAAACTTGGCGCAGACGTGATTTCTATAAATTGCAGCAAAACTCCTGTTCCGGATGTAAGCCCAGAACCAGATGAAGAAAATCGGAGATGGCTTGTTATAGAGATGGCAAAAAACAATGCAGACCTTATTGTTGGGCACGACCCTGATGCGGACCGGTTGTATGCGTTTGATAAAAACGGAGATTGGATTTCAGGAGACGAGATTTTCTGCATTCTTGCAAAAATTGTTCAGGCAAAAAAAATAGTGGCATCCCTCGACACATCAAAGATGCTTGAGGATGCAACAGGCGCATCCGTGGAATACACGCGCATAGGAGATATTTTTGTTTCAAAAAAGGCAATTGAAATTGGCGCGGACTTTTGTGGAGAGCCAAACGGTCACTATGCATTGCCTGATTTTTCCTGGTATAACAGCGCAACATTTTGCGCTCTTATTCTTGCAGCAAAAGCAAAAGACATTGATGGAATCAGACGCGACCTGCCAAAATATTTTGTGAAAAAAGAAAAGATTGTTCTTGCAGGCAATGATGCAAAAGAAGCAAAAATGAAAGAGATTGTGCAGAACATAAAAAATAATCGAAAGTACACCCTGCTTTCAGATCTCGACGGTATTAAGTTTTCTGACAAATCCACAACATGTCTCATAAGATCAAGCGGAACCCGTCCAGTAATACGTATTGTTGCTGAATCAAAGGACGAAAAACACCTTGAAAAGGCAATCATGCGCATAAAAAACGAAATATTGTAGAAATTTTCTCATTCGAAAGTATATATACCCAGACCAGACTATATCTTACTGGGTGATGTATATGAGCGTGCTTGAAAGCACATTAAGTAATTTAACAACAAGTGTTACTAATGGCATACCAAATTTGATATATGCTATAATAATTCTCGTAGTAGGATATGCACTTGGTAGGGCTGTTGGAACAGTTGTTGAGAAGATTGTTGCAAGGAGCAAAGTGGACTCCCATTTGAAAGAAAAAGAACAACTTTCATTTAGTTTGAGCAATGTTCTTGGCACGGTATCGAAGTGGGTATTGTATCTGATCTTTATGCAACAGGCAGCAGTACAACTCAATGTTGCGGCAATAAGCCAAAGCATAAATGAGATAATCAACTTCATACCAGGCGTTATCGGCGCAGTCGTCGTTTTAATTGCAAGCTATGCAATTGCGATATACGTGAAAGAAGAAATAGTCGGCTCAAAAGGGCTGTACCAGAACATTATCGGAAAAGTTATTTTCTTCCTGATCGTGTACGTTGGTATTGCAACTGCTTTGCCGTTGATAGAGATTGATGCAGCACTAATAAACAATATTCTGCTGATACTAGTGGCATCAATGGGTCTTGGCCTTGCTATCGCGCTTGGTCTTGGTCTAAAGGACGCTGTAGCAGAACTCTCAAAAGGATATGTCAAGAAAACGAATAAAAAGCGTTGATTTGATTTTTCCGGCGCAATGAAGATTTGCGCCGGATTTCTTTTTCTTTTTGATTTTTCCCGGCATACCGTATTCTAATATAAATTTTTCTTCTAAAAGAACTCATAAAGCCCCGTGGTGTAATGGCAAGCATACTGGTCTTTGGAACCGGTGATCCAGGTTCGAATCCTGTCGGGGCTATTTTTGGCGATTAAGCCGCGCGAGGCATGCTCGCAAGTCCGCGCGAGCTGAATCGACCAAAAAGCTTGAAAAGCCCAACCAATTTCTTTTGTGGATTTTCATGATTTGCCTCATCAATAATTTAAAAGCGGCATGCTCACAATGCTTGCGAGGTGAACCACCAGAGAGCTTGAAAAGCCTAACCAACTACATTTGTGGAGTCTTGAAAACAGTTCACCAAAAGATGTTTTCGAGATGAACGTTGCCAATGGATTCATTTCATGATCTCGCGCCTTCATCCACTGCACGTCGCGCGAGACTGTACAGCGAGTCCGCAAACAGCAAGCTCGCAATGTTTGCGAGGCGAACCATCTAAACAGCTTGAAAAGCTTAACCAAAAGCAATAGTAGATTTTCATGATCTTTGGCGATTAAGCCGCGCGAGGCAAGTTCGCAAGTCCGCGCGAGCAAGTGCCACGCTAACCAACAAAGCATCGTGTGCTATGTTGAATCAATATAACTTCTAAACAACGTTTCTAAAAAAACACACAATTCTTATAACCCAACTTTGACAGTTAAAGAGAAAATAGTTCTTAGTCAAGTATGAATTTATGACAACACAAACCAAACTAAGAACTTATGATATTTGTCCTACAGACAATATAAGTTT
>JAFCBV010000155.1 GCA_017610545.1 Candidatus Nanohalarchaeota archaeon
GGCAACAAAAGGCATTGTCGGTGCTGTCAGGACATCGAACTTCTTGAATGCGCGTTTATAATCATCAATTATGAGCTGCCTCACTTTCATTGCGCGCAGATAATACTGGTCGCGGTACCCGGCCATACGGGCGTATGTGCCAAGCAAAACCCTGCGCTTTGCCTCCTCGCCGAAGTACTTGCCCCGCACGTGCGAGTAATATTGGTTAAAGTCGCCTTCAAGGGGTTCGCATGCACCGTATCTTTGGCCGCAGAACTTTGCAAGGTTTGTGCTTGCTTCAGTCATTGCGATTATGTAGTATGCGGAAACTGCGTATTCTGTGTTCGGCAGGCTGCACTCCCCGGTCTTTGCGCCCAAGTCCTCGAGCTTCGAGATTGTATCAAGAACTTGCTTTTTTATTTTTTCGTCAATTTCGCCGGAAAAATATTCTTTCGGGATGCCGATTTTCATGCCTTTGATATCCGCACCAACTTTCGTGTAGTCCGGCACCAAAGCATCGAGGGACGTTGACTCTCGTTTGTCTCTTCCTGCGATAATTCCAAGCATAAGGGCTTGCCATTATGCCGATTTTGTCGAGGGAGCTGGCATAATCAATAAGGCCTTGCCTTGAAACGCGCCCGTATGTGGGTGTGAGTCCCGCAACCCCGCAGAATGACGCAGGGCATGATATTGAGCCGCCTGTGGACTCTGCAAGTGCTATATGCGGCATGTCAAGCGCTGCTGTAATCCCGGCTGCCCCACCTGATGAACCGCCACAGGAGCGCAATGGGTCCAGCGGGTTTTTTGGGATCTCGTATGCGCAGTTTACACTGAATGTGCCAAAACCGAACTCGTCTTGCGCGGTCTTGCCGATAATTATTCCGCCCTCTTTTTTTGTCTGTTCAATGCATGTTGCGTCAAACGGGGGAATGTAGTTGTCAAGTATTTTTGAGCCTGCTGTTGTCCTTATGCCTTTTGTGCATATGTTGTCCTTAACGCTCACAGGAAGGCCTGTAATTGCGCCTTTTTGTATTTTTTTTGTATCTGCTTTTGCCTCTTTTTCAGAAAGCGTGATGAATAAGTTGTGCTTTTTGTCTGTCTCCTTGATTTTTTCAAAAAGTTTTGAGTAGAAATCGGTATAATTTATGCTGCCTGCTTTTGACTCGCGGATGAACTCAGAAACAGGTATCTGGTATTTAGAAGGCATAATTATCAGGAGCAGGGGAATTATTTAAGAATATCGGCGGGATTTTTCAGTATTCCCCATACTCGCAGCCACCCATTTCGCCCTCAAAATCCCCGATTTTTGCCCATCCACGCATACTCCTTTTATATAGAGTTATAGTTCCTTCTGCATGGCCGCCGTTCCAAAGGCGGGTGTGGTTTTTCTCACCTTTAGGATTCATGTATCCTATAAAAAGCATTTTCTTTTTGTCGCAGCGAAAACGTATGTTGATTTTATTTTTCAGGTTGCTTGCAGAAATATCCCAGAAGGCAAACTTTTTGTCCTCGCGGAATTCGAAATGCTGCCTGTTAATCTGCCAGAGTTTTGAGAAATTGAACTCATAGAGCTTTCCTTCGCAACAAAGGACAATAACAATCTTTCTTTGTATCGGGATTCCAAAAAGAATCGGCGTGCCACCGCCTGCGACAAGGCTTGAATTTTTCATTGCCTTTTTGCTGCCCTTTTTCCTTATTGAGTTGCAGTTGAGCCAAATCCACGGGTTTGTGTAGTCAGACCCCCAGTTCTTGTCCTGATAGCCAAGGCATTTCCCGGGCAAAACATCATATTCTTCGCCATCAAAAACTATTTTTCCCGAGTATTCTGTTTTCATTCCTGCGATGTGCCAGTACATCTGAAATGCATTAAGCATGCGAAACAACTTTGACGCGCCATACCCGACTCCATGCGAGATGACTTTTTTTGCAGTCAAATTCCAATTCATTTTTCCTGCATCAGACATATATTCCGGATGGTTTTTCGAATCCTTTACGGACATAAAAACACTTCCTTTGATCCGCGTTTCTGTTGCCGTATTTTCCCCTATTTTTACATCCATCTTTTCAGTTGAAGCGGAAAAATCACTTATTGGGTAGAAGTTGTTTATCTCTTTTGCATTTCGCCCCCAAGAGCCTGCTTTTATCATTGCGTATGATGGCTTTTGCATGCCGTTATTATCCGCGTGGTTTGGAATAATCGGCGCACTTGCGCCCAGCACAGGATTTATTACATAATATTCAATGAAAAAGGGTCTTGGCTTTTTTGTTTTACTGCTGATGCCGACAAACGAGTGCCACCACCAGTCATACCCGTTTTTCGAAAGATTACCTTTCAGCATGAATGCGTTTCTTGTCATGCAATACACCTATTCGTAAAAACATATAAACATGCCAAAACCAGGTGGTGCATGGATTTTGTAACCCTGCCGGGATTAATAGCAGGTGCGTTAACCACAATATCTTTTTTGCCACAGGTAATAAAGACATATAAAACAAGGTCTACAAAAGACATTTCACTTGAAATGTATGTGTTGTTTACAACAGGTGTTTCTTTGTGGCTTGTTTATGGGTTGTATATCAATTCATTGCCAATCATAATTACAAATGCAGCTGTCTTTGTGTTAGCATTTATAATTTTGGCGTTAAAACTAAAGCATGGTTAATTGTGATGTGCGCTGGTAGTCTAGTGGCATGATTCTACCTTGCCATGGTGGAGGCCCGGGTTCGATTCCCGGTCGGCGCACCAATTTTTCTCGGGGTTTCACCCATTAACTACGATAAAAGTATAGTAAAAGCCATAGCTATTTGGACTAATGGCTTTTCCATATCTCTAAAATTGCTATGCAATTTTAGGATATAGTAAAAGCCCTATTTAGAAACGTCTTCAGGATAAATCGGGCGCTTTATTGCATTAGGAGTTATTCCCCTCGAGAGAATTTCCTTATCGTGTTCCTCTACTTTTCTAAGAAGGTCTTCAACGGCAAGCTCTTTGATGTTTTTTTCTTCATTTTTCATAAAAACCACTCCCTTAAAGGTTTCAGGAATATTAGTGTAAG
>JAFCBV010000156.1 GCA_017610545.1 Candidatus Nanohalarchaeota archaeon
CAAATCAAAAACAAAACCAATAAATATAATCTTATTCCAATACACTCAATGAAAAAAATAATTTTGTTGTTCCTTCTTACAATGTTAGTTCTTACATCCGGCTGTGTATCATCCGGTAAGCCTGAAGGTAAGACCTGGCAGGAGTATGCTATTGCAGAGGGAGACCCCTCTAAGTGTAATAGTGCATCGCTCCCGGATGTGTGCAGGACTGGCTTTACTCAGGCAACAGGTGATGGCAGTGCATGTGCCGACATTGCAGATAGTGCTTTGAGAAAAACATGTGAATCTTATGATCAATGCATAGACGCACAAGCAATTTCAGATGCAGAAACAGATGAAGAGGAAGGAGAATGCCTGTATGACTCTGAATGCCCTGCTATGTGTGAAGGTGATACTGCCTGGAAACAAGGCTGCAATCCCAGAGAGAGAATGTGCCATAAAACATTTGATACTGATTGCACACAAGACATTGAGGTCTTTGGCTCAAACTCGTTTCCAAAAATCTGTTCAGAAGGTGTTTGTGTAAGGGATGAATCTGCTATCAGTAAGAAAAAGCAAGAGTTATTGGCAGAAAAAGAAAAGCTCAAAAACATGATGTATGAATCAAGCATAAGAAGAGCAAGCCTTATTGCTGCAAAGAATGAAGCCCATAAGAATTGTCTGGGTGGCTTATCTGATGCCACAGTTATCTTAATGAATGAACTTGCAACAAAATCCGCAGGGATAATTGCCGGGGGTGTGTCTGTTGTTAAAGACGCTACAAGCCGCGTAGTATCATGGACGCTTTCTGCTCCGGATTACATCAATAAAGGCCTTGATGAAATGTATAAAGCAGGGTCTACAGAGCAAAAATTAACTCTTGACGAATATATCATCCTGAATTGCCAACTCAATAATTTCTTTGGAGAGTTACTGGATGAATCAGATGCTTATCTTGAGTCAATTCTGGAACAGGCAAGAATAGTTGATGCAGATTATGATGCTTTGCCTTAAGGCAGCCATTTATCCACAAGTCACTGAACACGGAATTGTTTTTATTAATCTGTTTTTCCAAAACCAAGCATGATATTCAACATCTTCGGAATAGCAGACCTCATAGCTGCAATAATCCTTTTTCTGGGAGATTTTCCCGGACCCTCGTGGCTTGTCAAGATATGCATTATAGTACTTGCCCTAAAAGGGCTAATGTCAATGTTTCCCCTACCCATGATTTTCCCGTTTGCCTCTCCTCTGGGAATGATCGATATTGTGGCATCCCTGCTTCTTTTTTTCGGCAGCGCGCCCGTTCCCAACATTTTAATAACTGCTGTCGCAATTGTTCTTGCAGTAAAAGGAATTGTTTCCGTGCTGCCTGAGTTATTCAAGTTTATAGGATAGGTGGACTAAATGGCATTTGAGAAGACATTTGTTATGATAAAACCCGACGGGGTTCACAGGGGCCTTGTCGGAGATATATTGTCGCGCTTTGAGCACAAGGGGTTCAAGATAGTCGCGCTAAGGATGCTCAACATCACGCCCGAAATGGCTGAAGAGCACTACGGCGAACACAAGGAAAAACCGTTCTACAAGGGGCTTACTGAATTCATAACAGCAGGCCCGGTGGTCGCCATGGTTGTTGATGGAGATAATGCGATAACAGCTATAAGGAAAATGGTTGGCGCAACAAACCCGCAGGACGCTGTGCCCGGCACAATCCGCCATGACTATGGCATGCACACAGGGCGCAACCTCATACACGCGTCTGACGCTCCCGCGAGTGCAGAGCGCGAGATTCCGCTCTTTTTCGGAATTGACCAGATACTTGATTATACTCATCACTCTGAGAAATGGGTTTACGAGTGAGAATAAATTATATTGATTAAGAGAGCATTTGTGTTGACAAATGTCGCCAAGAAACAACTTATGCCATCGCATATGTTTGACGAATGCAATAATCAACTTCATTGCATGAGCCACTCTTTCTTTTAATCAATACTTCCTTCAAAACGCATATCAATGCCTGTTTTGGAGGCACACGAGCTGCACGCACATCACAGTGCAAGTAGTGTCTTTGGCGAACCATCGCACAAACTGTAGGCGAACTAAAGAAAAAATTGGGTCCGTAGCTCAGTGGATAGAGCACTTGCCTCCTAAGCAAGGGGTCGTGGGTTCAAATCCCATCGGACTCGCTTTTTGTGTGATAGATTGTTGTTGTCCCCAAATAGATAGAAATATAAATTTACCTATTTCTTAACGCATTATGCCTGAAGAAACTGATGATTATTTGAACGGAATTCTAGATGCTAAACAGCAGATAGAAAACATAGCAAAAACGCTTTTTGAGAAGTGCCCTACTTGTGATGATATCCTCGGCTATCTTATGCCTCAGAGTCCGGAAGAGACAAGACACCGAACAGAAGCAGAAATAGAAGCAATAATCGGATCCGAATACAAGAATCCTTTTAATTACCTCGTCTCACACGGATTTTTGAACAATCCCCGCGGCAACACATATGCATTATCAGATACAGGACGTGTTTTTGCAGTGCATGCAAAACCCGTTGGTGAAAACCTAAGAATTTAGATACCTCATTTTCTTTTTGTAGATATTCTTTTTTTCGCTTTATACT
>JAFCBV010000023.1 GCA_017610545.1 Candidatus Nanohalarchaeota archaeon
CATATACCACACCTTTTGAGCAGAGTTCATGCCGCAGAAGAGCTTTTCATGATATCTATACTACTCGGAGTGGTGCATGTTAATATCGGACTTGTTATAGGATTCTTTAATGCCCTAAATATGCACGGGTTAAAGCATGCTGTCCTTGAGAAAGCAAGCTGGATTTTACTTGAAGTAGGCGCCGCCATTATAGCCCTGCCAATGCTTGGCTACAACATCCTCCCGCCATCAGTAGGGTATGTTCTGTTTGTACTGTCGGTCCTTATGATTGGAAAAGGAGAGGGAATCAAAGGAATACTTGAGCTTCCGTCGATTGTGACAAACATATTGTCCTATGCGCGCCTTATGGCTGTCGGGCTTGTGTCGGTAATACTTGCAGTTGTAGTGAATGAAAACGCGACTACACTGTTCCATGCAGGGCCTCTTGGTATGGTATTTGCAACACTGATATTTGTTGCAGGCCACACGGTTAACATCCTCCTAGGGCTGATGAGTCCATTCATTCACTCTATGCGTCTTCACTATGTTGAATTTTTCCTGAAGTTTTACCACGGAGGGGGAAAGAGATATATGCCTTTCGGCTCAAAGAAGGCGCTATAGGCGCATAATATTTAATTTTATAAGGAGGAAATAACTATGGCTGAACAAGCAGGACTTATAGCAATCGGAGCCGGCCTCGCAATAGGCATTTCAGCATTGGCTGCGGCAATCGCAGAGAAAGACATCGGTGCTGCTGCTGTCGGAGCAATGGCTGAAAAAGAAGAGCTTTTCGTGAAAGGATTGATAATGACTGTCATTCCGGAAACAATTGTGCTCTTTGGCTTTGTGATATCGTTCCTTATTATAGGAAAGATGTAGGCGATTCAGTAGACAACAACAGTAGTCAGTAGACACCAAAGCAGAATACAGTTTATATTATGTGTTCTGGCTACAGTCTACTATAAAAGGGGTGTTAGAGTGAGCCTTGAAAAAGTATCAGATGAAATAATATCAACAGCAAAAAAGGAAGCAGATAGCTTAAAGAATACCGCAAAAAAGGAAGCAGATAGCATCATGCAGTCTGTAAATAAAAGCATTGAAGAAAAGCAGAGCTTTGCAGACAGACAGACGCAGGGCGTAATAGATGCTATGGCGAAAAAAGAACTTGCCTCTGCAAAGCTTGAAGAAAAAAGGCTTGTTCTTGACGCGAAAAAAGATGTGATAGAAAAAGTGTACGAGGGACTCGAAAAGAAAGTTATTGCTATTGACAAAAAAACAAAAGAGAAAGCATACGCAAAGCTCGTAAAAAACGCAAAACAGGAGTTTGAGCCAGCGTACATGTATGCGAGAAAGGAAGACATTGCAATAGTGAAAAAGATTGCCAAAAGTGTAAAAGTGATTGAAGAGGATCTTCTTGGCGGCATTATTTTCGAGAACTCAGAGCGCACTGTGCGCCTTGACAAGTCCTTTGATGGTGTTTTAGCGACATTAAAGTCTGAAAACATCAAAGATGTTTCAGAAATGCTTTTTGATTAAAGGTGCAAAAATGGGTGAAAAAAAGAAAATCGGGTTTGGAAGATACCCATACATAAACACAAGAGTCCGCACTATGAAAGCCGGTCTGATACCAAAATCAGACTATATGAAACTTTCAAAGATGAGCCTTCCAAACATAGCCCGATATCTTCAGGAGGGCTGCTACAAAAAGGAAATAAACGAGTTCGCACAAAAATACGACGGCCTTGACCTAATAGAGAACGCAATAGAAGCAAATCTTGCAGCAACATTCTCGAAATTGATACGAATATCATCAAACGATGTAAGTATGCTTATTGAGACCTATCTCGGCAGGTGGGATCTTCGAAACATCAAAGCCCTGATACGCGCAAAACACTCAAAAATTCCGCTTGAGGACGTTAAGCGTGCGCTCATTCCGTGCGGAAACATAACAGGTCCGCTTGTTGAGGAGCTTTTCAAAAAGAATACTGTTGAAGACTTGCTTGAATTGGCAAAGAAGAAAAAATACATCCTGGGGGCTGAAGAAGCCATAAAGGCGTATAATGCAAAAGGATTGTGTGATGCAGAAAACGTGCTTGACAAAGCATATTACTCAGATCTGCTTTCTCATGCAGAAAATATGCCAAAGCAGGGAAAGATTATTCGGGCATTCATTGAAACAGAGATTGACATACGAAACCTAAAACTGCTATTCCGGCTGAAACGGGAGGGATTCAAAAAAGAAGACATCCTAAAGCACATTCTATATCCGGGTGCGCGCCTTGGAAAAACAGAGTTGTCAATACTTGCAGCAACATCGTCTGTTGATGAGCTTTGCATTGCTATAAAAAAGACACACTATGGGCGTATCCTTGAAGAAAGCATAAAAAAATACAGAGAATCAGACAGTATGTCGCCAATACAGACAGCCCTTGATAAATGCTGGCTTGCAAAGGCAGACCGTATGCTTCACCAGCACCCCCTTTCAATAAATCCGATTCTCGGATTCATGTTATCAAAAGAAATAGAGTACAAAAACATAAGGCTCATCGCCCATGTTCGTGCTTTTAACCTTCCTGAAAGCGTTATAACCGAAAATCTTATTGTATAGGTCTTAAAATGAGTGAAATAAACCCCATGTTCAACATAGCTGTTGTCGGAGACGAGCAGTTTACGCTTGGTTTCCGTCTTGCAGGAGTACGAAATGTCATAAACGCAAAAAACAATGAAATCGCTTCAAAAATAGAATCTGCGCTCGCTGACAAGGAGACAGGTGTGCTGGTCCTAAAACAAAATGATGTCGAAGCACTTCCCTTGCGGTTTCAGGAAAAGCTTCGCAACTCAACAACACCTGTGGTTGTCTCAATATCCAAAGACAATAGCAGCGCAGAAGTATTGCGCGCGCTTGTGAAGCGGGCAATTGGTGTGGATGTCTGGGAAAAGAAATAGATCATGATAGAGGTGTATAGTATATGAAAGGCAAAACTCAGAAAACAACAAAAGGAGAGATATACAGAATAGCCGGACCTGTCGCTGTCGCCACAGGCATTGACGCGAAGATGTATGACGTGGTTCGCGTCGGAAAAGAAAAACTCATGGGCGAAGTCATCCAGATTCTTGGAGACAAGACCGTTATTCAGGTTTATGAAAATACTACGGGCCTCAAACCGGGCGAACCGGTTGAGACCACAGGCATGCCTCTTTCAGTGAAGCTTGGGCCAGGGCTTTTGACATCAATATATGATGGAATACAGCGCCCACTACCGGAACTTGTAAAGCAAATGGGGGACTTCATCCTGCGCGGTGTAGATGCCTCAGGGCTTGACGAGAAAAAGAAGTGGGAATTCAAAGCTACAAAGAAAAAAGGAGATTTTGTCTCCCAGGGAGATATCATCGGCACTGTTGAGGAATGTCCCGGAATAACACACCGCATTCTTGTCCCGCCCGGAATCAGTGGAAAAATTACGGATATTTCTAGTGGAAAATATACTGTTGTTGATGCTGTTGCAAAACTTGACAGCAAAGCAGTTCTCAGGCTTGCGCACACATGGCCTATTCGAATACCAAGGCCGTCAAAGAAAAAGCTTGTGCCTGAAATCCCGCTCATCACAGGGCAAAGGATACTTGACGCGCTCTTCCCGCTCGCAAAAGGAGGTGCTGCGGCAATACCGGGGCCTTTTGGAGCAGGAAAAACAGTCACCCAGCAGTCGCTTGCAAAGTGGGCGGATGCTGAAATAATAGTTTATGTCGGGTGCGGGGAGCGCGGGAATGAGATGACAGAAGTTCTTACAGAATTTCCGCAGCTTACAGACCCAAAAAGCGGAAAGCCGCTTATGAACAGGACTGTTTTGATAGCAAACACAAGTAATATGCCTGTTGCTGCGCGTGAGGCGTCAATATATACGGGAATCACAATTGCAGAATATTACAGGGACATGGGTTATTCTGTGGCTTTGATGGCAGACTCAACATCAAGGTGGGCTGAGGCAATGAGAGAAATCTCGTCCCGTCTTGAAGAGATGCCCGGTGAAGAAGGGTACCCTGCATACCTTTCAACAAGGCTTGCAGAGTTCTATGAGCGCGCCGGTCGCGTCATACCATTTGGAACCGATAAAGAAGGTTCTGTAACGGTTATCGGTGCTGTAAGCCCGCCAGGCGGGGACTTTTCAGAGCCTGTCACACAGAACACGCTTCGTGTTACAAAGACATTCTGGGCGCTTGATGCAAAGCTTGCGCAAAGAAGGCACTTCCCGTCAATCAACTGGCTCCAATCATACAGCCTGTATCGGGACACACTTTCTGAGTGGTTTGTAAAGAATGTTGCAAGTGACTGGCCAAGCCTTGTTGGCCAGACAATGAGTATACTTCAGGAAGAAGAAAAGCTTCAGGAAATAGTGCAGCTTGTCGGAAGCGATGCACTTCCTGAAAAGGAAAGAGTGACACTTGAGGTCGCGCGCCTTTTGCGGGAGTTCTTCCTCCAGCAGAATGCTTTCCACGATGTTGACACATACTGCGACCTGAAGAAAACGCACTTGATGCTGAAAACCATCCTGATGTACCAAAATATGGCAAAACAGGCACTTGATGCAGGAGTTCCTGCAGTAGACATCCTCGAAATGAAGTCAAAGAACAGGATTGCCGAGGTCAAGTTCGAGCGCGATTACAAGAAACTCCTCACTTCAATTGAGGCTGACATGAAAAAGGAGTTCAGTAAACTGAAATAAATGGTGATTATTTATGAAAGAATACAAGACAATTTCAAAAATTGCAGGACCTCTTGTTTTTGTTGAAAAAACAGAGGAAATTGGATATGAAGACCTTGTCAGCATAAAGACGCCATCCGGCGAAATCAAGAGCGGACAGGTTCTGGATACATCGCGCGATGTAGTTGTTGTCCAGATTTTTGAGGGAACGCGCGGCATAGACAGAAACTCCAGAGTGAAGTTCCTCGGCGAGCCAATAAAGCTCCCTGTTTCAAAAGACCTTCTTGGAAGAATACTTAGCGGGGCCGGAAAGCCTATTGACGGCGGGCCGGAAATCATCCCTGACAAAAAGATGGATATCACAGGCGCTGCAATAAATCCTTACTCTCGCTCCCAGCCGGCAGACTTTATACAGACCGGTGTCTCGACAATTGACGCCATGAACACACTTGTCCGTGGGCAGAAGCTTCCGATTTTCTCAGGAGCCGGGCTTCCGCACAACGAGATCGCACTTCAGATTGCAAGGCAGGCAAAGGTTGTCGGGCAAAAAGGCGAGTTTGCAGTAGTATTTGCAGCAATGGGCATCACTAATGAGGAGGCCCAGCGCTTCATACGCGACTTTGAGGAAACAGGCGCGCTTGAGCGGGCTGTTGTTTTCCTGAACCTTGCAGATGATCCTGCTGTAGAGCGGCTTGTAACACCAAGGATGGCACTTACAGCAGCAGAATACCTTGCGTATGAGCATGACATGCATGTTCTTGTTATCCTGACTGACATGACAAACTACTGTGAGTCGCTTCGTGAAATCGGGGCTGCAAGAGAAGAGGTTCCGGGAAGGCGTGGATATCCCGGATACATGTATACTGACCTCGCAATGATTTACGAGAGAGCAGGAATGATAAAAGGCAAGAAAGGCTCTGTGACGCAGATACCAATCCTTACAATGGTCGGAGACGACATAACCCACCCAATACCGGATCTTACCGGATATATTACAGAAGGCCAGATTGTGCTTTCGCGTGAGCTTCATCAGAAAGGAGTTTATCCGCCTGTTGATGTTTTGCCATCGCTTTCAAGGCTTATGAACCTCGGAATCGGAAAGGGAAAGACGCGCGATGACCACAAGCAGGTCTCTGACCAACTTTATGCAATGTATGCAGAGGGGCGTGACCTTCGCGGACTTGTGGCAATTGTCGGTGAGGAAGCACTTTCCGAAAAAGACAGAAATCTTCTGAAGTTCGCAGCTGACTTCGAAAATGAGTTCGTAAGGCAGGGAGTGCGCGATGACAGAAGCATAAACAAAACACTCAAGATATCGTGGGATCTTCTTGGCAGGATGCCAAAAGACATGTTAACAAGGATATCGCCTGAGTTCAAGGACAAGCGTTACAAGGCGGACGCGTCTGTTGTTGCGGTAGATAAGAAAAAAAGTGAGTAATATGAGTGCAAAAAGTCTCCGTGCGAAGGACCTAAGACAACCCATGAATGAATTTTATGGAATTGTGAACAAGGTATCTTCAAAAAAGAGCTGGCCTATGGCTTGCTACGGTGGCGAATGGATGAATTACGATTGGCAGCAAACTAAGATTACTACGGGACCAAAAAATAAACCTGAAGACGGCTTATGGGTTTCTGAAATCTTAAGCCCCACAAAACATATAGCATCTGCGGATGACATCGTGCGCCAATATCGCCACGATTTTTTAGGTGATGCTCCAAAAATAGAAGAAGCACTGACAATGCAAGCACATGGCCTTGAAGTTCATACATTGGACGAACAAGCACACAACACATTCCTTGATTATTTGGAACAAAGTGAATTGAAAAATATGATGTGGAAAAGGGCAGGCATTCCATCAGGTGATAACGAAATAGAAGTGCTTTGTTATCAACCGCCCGAATCCATTGGATCAAAAAATCTTGAGGTCGGCGATAAAACGTTTAAATTATCATTTGAGGCACTTTAACTTACAATGAGTTGTTGTTTATGGTACAAGACGTAAAACCAACGCGCTCTGAGCTTATGAAGCTCAAGAAGAGGATAAAGCTCGCAACGTCAGGCCACAGCCTGCTGAAAAAAAAGCGCGATGGCCTTATCATGGAGTTCTTTGAGATACTCAAGGACGCAAAAAACATAAGAAGCGAGCTTGTAGAGGATTACATCTCTGCTGATGAAAAAATCGCAGTTGCAGCAGCGCTTGACGGCTCGCCTTCAGTGCACTCTGCTGCTATGGCGGTTCACGCAGCTCCTCCGGTTGATGTGGGCTCAAAAAACATAATGGGTGTTGTTGTGCCGCGCATACGCTCTGAGAGCGTCGTGCGCCATGTCCACGAGCGCGGCTACGGCCTTGCAGGCAGTTCTGCGCGCCTTGATGAGGCAGCATATGCTTATGAGACTGTTGTTGATAAAATCCTTAAAGCAGCAGAGGCAGAGACTACAATGCTTCGCCTTCTTGACGAGATTGACAAGACAAAACGCAGGGTCAATGCACTCGAGTTCAAGGTTCTTCCGACACTTAGCTCTCAGGCAGCGTTCATAGCGCTTCGGCTCGAGGAGATTGAGCGCGAGAATGTGTTCAGGCTAAAGAAGATTAAGAAGTAATATTTATTCATGGATATTTCTCATGGCATCATTTTTGGCATCATCGCGATGATTGGTTGGGGTGCTGCTGACTTTTTTGCTGCAATTGCTGTTCGAAAAGCAGGAACATTCACTGTGTACTTATGGAGCGCACTATTGAGTGTGCTGTTTTTCCTGCCTCTTGCGCCTTTTTTCGGAATACCGGTCCTTTCGTGGACTGCGGTTGCCCTGCTTCTTTTTGCAAGTATGTTGTCTATGATATCATGGCTTGCATTCTACAAGGGATTTCAGGTTGGAAAGGTTTCTGTAGTTAGCCCCATAGCTCTTTCATGGCCTGCAATCACGGTCATTCTGAGTATAACTCTTCTTAAAGAGTCTTTGACATTCATTCAGGCATCGGGGGTTGTACTTGCAATCGCCGGAGGTGTCATGGCGTCCTTTCGGCTAAGCGACCTTGGAAAACTGAATTTTTCAAGCCCGTCAAGCGGGGTGAAATACGCCCTGATTGCGGCTCTTGGGTGGGGAATTTACTTTATCCCTGTAGATGTTCTTGTTGAAGCGTATGGGTGGTTCATTCCGCTCTTTTTCATACATGCAATTTCTGCGGGCTACATTTTGGCATATTCCCGGGCAACGCGGCGCAATATGCAGTTTCCAATGGGGCTTGGAAAGCTCCTGTTGATTATTGCAGGCCTTAATGTTTTTGCATACATGAGTTATGGACTGGGTATCACATCAGAGCATACAGCAGTGGTCGCGCCAATCATTGCCGCAGCCCCGGCAGTCACGATTCTTCTTGCGAGAAAATACTTTAACGAGGCGCTTGAGATTAACCAGAAAGCAGGGATTCTGTCTATTTTGCTTGGATTGGTCCTGCTTTCGGTGTGATTTTTTATAATGTATTCGCAGGCATCTCTGTAATATCGTTTACACGGCATTTGATATTACTAATATCGGCATGGATGTGGGTGAGGCCATCGGGACAGGACACCTGGGCGTGCCGGTA
>JAFCBV010000157.1 GCA_017610545.1 Candidatus Nanohalarchaeota archaeon
TTCTACACAAGAACCATGAACCCTCTAATCCCACTTCTATTTGCAAGCATGTATTTTCTCTTGGCACTGGCACTTAACCTGAAGCCAATACAGGCCACAATCTCAAAAAAAATAAACCTCAAATCCCCTATGATACTCTTCTCACTGCGCTTCTTCATAATGCTCGGACTCATGATACTTCCGGCATCAGCATATGAATATCATGCATCCGGCGCACTTGACTTTCGGTTCCACTCTATAGCTTCACCTATGATAGAGATGATTATTCCATGCGTACAGCAGATACTGTCATTAACAGGCCATATGACAAACGCAATCCCAAAAGATGGAGGTACTACACTCATCATGCAAGACAACTCATACAGTGTCTTTATCGGTATATTGTGCTCTGGAATCACCTCACTTTCTGTCTTTATTGCTGCATTTCTGGCACTTGCATGGGACATGAAAACTACCATGCCTAAAAAAGCGGCAATGCTTATCATCGGTACTGTGGGTACAATATTTTCAAATATACTCAGAATCAGCACCCTTTTTCTTGTCGGCCGGTACTATGGAAACGAAGCAATGACATTCATGCACACACACCTTGGATGGATACTATATTTCCTCTGGATAACACTTTTCTGGTTTCTGGCATTTCGCATTGCAGCGCCGAAAACCCCGCAAAAAAACAGGAAAGCACCTAAACCATAAACCCATCCGCAAGCCTTAAAAGATTTCCATGCGATAATTCGTTACTATGGACCACAAATTCATAAAAGACTTCAAGTCAGGCGAACAAATACATTCGAAATTCGCAGTAAAATTCAAAAAACCGCCAAGAGAATACGCAAAAGGATTCCGCTTTGACATAAGAGGCGCAGACAAGACACAAGAAATAACAATCACATACTGGGGCGACCGCAACGCAGAGGCAATAAAAGAGCTTTATGAGTCATTCAAAACCGGCGATGTGATTGAGGTAAGCGGCACTGTCGGGGAATACCATGACCAACTGCAAATTTCTTTAAACAACACCCAGCACATACGAAAGTGTACGCGTGCAGAATACAATATAGAAGATTTTGTACCTCATACAGAAAACGATATAGGGCAGATGTATGCCCAGCTCACGCAGTACATCTCATCAGTAACTGACCCACACATGAAAGCCCTGCTTGATTCATTCTTTAAAGACCCGCAATTCGTAAATGCATTTAAAGCAAGCCCGGCATCAATGCACATCCACTCAAACTACATAGGCGGCCTCTTGGAACATACACTGGCAGTCACAAAAATCGTAGATGCTCTTGCATCAGTCCACCCGCGCCTTGACCGGAACCTTGCCCTTACAGGCGCAATACTTCATGATATAGGTAAGATTCATGAGTTTGCAACTACAACAAGTATAGATATCTCAGAAGAGGGCATGCTCAGGGGCCATGTCGTGATTGGCGAACAGATGGTCCTGGACAAGATTAAAAATATTGAAAGTTTCCCGACAACGCTTAAGCTGAAAATCGCTCACATGATCCTATCTCATCACAAGGAGCTTGAATGGGGAGCGCCTAAAAAGCCGCAGTTCGCAGAGGCAGTAGCTATCCACTATGCGGACGATGCCGATGCCAAACTCTATCAGTTCATAACCCTGAAAGAAAACGCGAAAACAGAAGACCCGTGGATCTGGGACAAGCGCATCGGGCATGTCTTTTTGAAATGAATGCAGCATCAATAGCATATACTTATTCTCATGATGCTCTTATTTTTTTTAACCTCTCGATTGCCTTTCTTCAGAAGAAACATTACAAAACAATAACTTTATATATATTGATAGTTATCAATATGTAAATATGAAAGAAACACTCAAAATTCTGAAAGGTCTCTCAGATGAAACAAGATTAAAGATAGTAGAATTCCTGCTGGATGGCGAAAAATGCGTCTGTAAAATAGTCCCATACACGGAAAGAACACAATCAACAGTTTCAATCCAGTTGGGTAAACTGGAGAGCTGGGGTATTCTGGAATCCAGGAGAGACGGTAAAAAAATATTTTACAAAATAAAAGATTACAGGGTTTGTGATGTTTTCAAGGCATTAGATTATCCAAAAGGAAAAAAATTGAAAAATTGCTGCTGCATGGCTGATAGAAAATGAAAATTGAAATTTTAGGGACGGGTTGCCCAAAATGCAAAAAACTGGAACAAAACGCAAGAAAGGCATTAGATGACATCGACATAAAAGCAGAAGTCATCAAAGTGACAGACATCAATGAGATAATTGATTATGGTGTCATGTCGCTTCCGGCAATAGTGATTGGCGGCGAAGTCAAATGCTTTGGGAGAATCCCCGATATTGAAGAAATAAAAAAGTGGCTGAAATAATATGAGATACAGATATTTTTTTGGATTGTTAATACTGACTGCCATAGCATGCATCATCATTCCCGGGTTTACAGAGAAAACAGAAACGAATCTTTCCGGTAATACAACACTTACAAAGGCTGCAACAGTACCTGAAATAAACCATGCAACAGACGCAACAAATACAGAAGGTATGGCAATACAAAAAA
>JAFCBV010000024.1 GCA_017610545.1 Candidatus Nanohalarchaeota archaeon
CCTGCTTGTAAACAGCAGGCAGACACTTGACCTTTGCAGGACAAACATGAAAACGGTCGTAACTATTCGGGAAGCGTACTCGGCAGTACTTTCAAACAATCTTAACAAGATAATAAGATTTCTGACAGTGTTCACCATACTTCTTGCTGTTCCGACAACAATCTCAAGCCTTTACGGCATGAATGTCGTACTCCCTATGCAGAACGATCCGCTAATATTCATATATATTTTTAGTACGATTTTTGTAGTTACCGTTCTTTTGGTGCTCTTTTTCATGAAAAAGAAGTGGCTTTAACTCGCAAATTAATAGAGGGTTGTTTTATGGAGTCGCATAAAAGAACAATGCTTAAAACAATTACATGGAGATTGATTGCGACTTTAACTACGGTATTAACGATATATTTTTGGACCAGTGATTGGTCTATTGCTCTTGGTTCTGGTTTGCTTGCAAACGCTATGAAGACAATACTATACTACATCCATGAACGAGCATGGAATTTAACTGATTTTGGCAGGTCTTCGGTTCCGGTAAAAACTCTTCGTCGCTCTGGTAATCATAGTAGATGATGAAATCTTCTTTAAATTGCAAAAAACAAGTCTATTATCTAACAGCATTTGTGATGATGCTAAAATCCGTTGTTTCTCGAAAAAACGATAATTGGTGGGGCTACGAGGACTCGAACCCCGATCAGCGGGTTTCTTCACAGCTAATAAATCACAGCCATTTGGCTCATAGCTCCAGTTATTTGCTTTCTGGAGCCCACTGTGCTGCCATTACACCATAGCCCCACACGTCAGGTATATAGATACCCTGCATTTATTTGCAGCCAAAATTTAAAAAAGAGAACGAATGACGTTGTTACAGATACAGCTCCAAATTAGGTGCAACGGAAGCAGGAATAGTTCGAAATATATATACATTATTCAAACAGTATCTGTGGAGGCATTAAAAATGGACATTTACGAAGAATCGCTAAAAATGCATGAAAAAGTGCGCGGAAAAATAGCAATAGCCCCAAAAGCCAAGCTTGAAAACACGCACGACCTATCACTGGCATACACCCCTGGTGTGGCTGAAGTGTCAAGGCGCATTAAAGAACAGCCTGGCGATGTTTACAAGTATACCATCAAGCACAATTCTGTTGCCGTAGTCTCTGACGGCTCCGCTGTTCTTGGGCTTGGCAACATTGGCGCAGAGGCAGCAATCCCGGTCATGGAAGGAAAAGCAGTCCTTTTCAAAGAACTTGCCGGAATAGACGCATTTCCTATCTGCGTCAAGACACAGGACGCTGATGAAATTGTCAATCTCGTAAAAAATATTGCTCCTGTTTTTGGCGGAATAAACCTTGAAGACATATCTGCGCCAAGATGTTTTGATATTGAAGCGCGCCTTCAGGACATAGGCATTCCTGTCATGCATGATGACCAGCACGGCACAGCAGTTGTTACATTGGCCGGACTCATAAATGCAAGTAAGCTTGCGGGAAAAAATATCGGGGATTTAAAAGTCGTTGTAAACGGAGCCGGATCCGCAGGCATTGCGATAACAAAACTGCTTCTTTGTATTGGGGCTGACAAAAACATTTGCAAGAGCGTACATGAATTAATTATATGCGACAGAAAGGGCGCGATATATGATGGCCGAATAGACAATATGAATAAACACAAGGAAGAGATTGCAAAATACACAAACCCCAAAAAGATTTCGGGTCCTTTGTCTGAAGCCATAAAAGGCGCAGACGTCTTTATCGGCGTCAGTGCACAGGGTGCATTGCACGAGGAAGACATAAAGAACATGGCAGACAAGCCAATTATATTTGCAATGGCGAACCCGACTCCTGAAATAATGCCTGATGATGCAAAAAATGCAGGTGCGTTCATTGTCGCGACAGGGCGAAGCGATTTTGAAAATCAGGTGAATAATTCTCTTGGATTTCCTGGAATATTCCGCGGGGCACTTGATTCACGCGCTAAAAAGATCACCACGAACATGAAGATTGCTGCAGCGCATGCCATTGCATATTGTGTAGTGGAGCCATCAACAAAGAAGATTGTCCCGGGAGCCCTTGACAAGAATGTTGCAGAAAAAGTTGCCCTTGCTGTAGGAAAAGCATATAAGGAAGAACAATAGATAATCAATAGGGTGAAACCAATGGATGTTCCGGTAAAAAAAGAGAAAAAGAAAGCATGCGAATGCTGCTGCTAAAGCAAATACTTTTGCAAAAACAATATATTCTTGCTCAACGAGTATTCAGATATGGATAGTTTTGTTCAGAAGATAATGAAATACAAAGACGTGGTCCGTATTTTTCTTCAGAACCCGGAAAAAAGATACACGCCTCTTGAACTCTCAAGAATATCGCAGATTCCTTACGCCAGTGTATGGCGCCTCATTCAAAAACTCAAGGCAAAAAAAGTGATTCTTGTCGAGCGCATTCGCATACAATATATGCCGCCTCAACAAGAAGTTTCCGGAACTCTCAGCGCTAAAGAATTTTTTATCCTCAGCAGAGGTTATTTCGAAAAGCAGAAGCAGAAAGTGAACTCATGAAAAAATATCATGAAACCCCTATACAACCTCGCCCTAAAGGAGTAGGTTCGGTTTCAAGCTATCCAACCGAAAACTCAGCCACAAAGGGTCAAGTTTCAACGGTTGTATACGACGTGATTGTTGTCGGCGCAGGCATCTCCGGGCTTCTCTCTGCGCTTGCCCTGTCAAAGGAGGGAAACTCTGTTTTGGTTCTTGAAAAAACAAAACTTATCGGCGGAAACTGCAGGACCTATGAAGTTGAGGACACAGGATATTTTGTTGACTCCGGAGTCCACGCAATCACAGGGCTGAAAAAAGGGCCTCTTGTAACGCTGATGGACAAATACTTTTCAATTGTTCCGAAGTTCGTTCCACATGGTCACTACTACGTAAGGGATGAACAGTCTATAAAAAAATTTCCAAACACATTTCAGGATATTATACGTTTCAGCTTTATTCAACGGAAAGAAAAACTGATTCTCTCAAAATTAGTCATAGAAGCTATGGCAAGCATGAGGCAACTGAAAAAAACAGATGTGTCAGTCTATGATTATGTGCAGAAATACGCTTTTTCAGAACATACCTTGCGATTCCTTGATGCAGTGTCTTATTTCCTAAGCGGCGTGTCCATGAAAGAAACGCCTGTGTGGAGAATTATAACCGGCGGGGGGCTTGTTGACGAGAATGAACACAGGCTCCATAAAAAAATAACAAATATTGCCCGAATTGCCATAAATTCGACCTATGAAGAGCAAGGATACCCACGCGGGGGCATTGGAAATATAGTTCACTGCATCCTGCAATCAGCTCCAAAAAACATGAGAGTGCAGACTTCAAAAGAGGTCATAAAAATAAGGCGCACTGGCAAATCATTTGTAGTGCAGACTTCAAAAGAGTCATACGCATCCAGCATGGTGGTGTATTCCGCAGAAGCAAAAAAGCTGGCAGAAGTTGCAGACATGCCGGCAAAGTGGGCGGTCTCAGCAAAAAAAATCAGGCAGTCAAAATCAATAACTCTTTGGCTTGGTCTCAAAAAGCCGCTTAAGGTCCTTAACTACAAAGGTTCTGAAGTTTGGTTCCGTAGCGGTGTGTCTTATTGGGCAATGCCTGTATCAAATTACGATCCATACCTCGCACCAAAAGGAAAGCAACTAATTGGGTTCAGCACATTCATGCCCTATGAAGAAGACGCCGCAGCATACGAGAAAAAGCTTCTTGAAACAATTTCATCCGCAATACCTGAAATAAAAGGAAACATCGAAATGAAGCACGTGCAGATAATGGTTCCTGAAAAAGGAGCTGTTTCAGTCGGAGTAAAATTCCCGTCTGTAAAGACGCCTGTCAAAAACCTATATTTTGTCGGGACAGATGCGGATATGAGAAGCATGGGCATAACGAGGGCGTCTTACTCTGTTGTTGAACTGCTGAAGATTTACAACTCAAAGAAAACCAAAACCAGAAAAACTAAGAATACTTCGCAAAGCCGTTATCAACGAGAATTTTTGCAGCCTTTGAAGGACATTCGACAACGTCTTCCTGCTTCCATGGTCCGTGTGCGGCAAGGTCTTCTGCGATAAAAGAGGGAACGTCCTTTAATACCACAAGTTGCACATTTACTGGTTTTTCTTCGGAATGCTCTTTTTCTTCACCTTCTGAATTGTCCTTTTTCTCTGGTGTTTTGTCTGCGGGTTTTTCATTTGGCTTGCTTTTTTTTTCAAATATGTTTCCAATCACATCGCGATGTGCTTTCAGGAGAGATTGGGCTGCATCAAAAAGTTCTTTTTCCTCGGGCAGAAGGTTTTCAGGGGCAATATCGGCACTGACAGACATCGCTGCAAGCTCAAGAACTTTCTGTTCGCGTCGCTCAATTATGTATTTTATTATGGGTCTGGCACTCTCAGCATCCTTTTGCATGCCTTTGCGCGCAAGATATTCTGAGAGTGTATTGTAGAAGTCCGCAGGCAGGTTCTCAAGTTTCCTTGATGTGCGCTCCTTTTTCTGTAACTCCCTTAAATATGCAAACGTAAGCACTGATGCCATAAAGAAACTTGGAAAGAAAGCAATAAAAAGAGGGCCTTATTTGCCAAATACACTGACCGCCAGACAGTTCCCCGCTCTCAGACAGACTTTGTGAGTGCAAAGTATAGAAATATCATCATAAGAAGGGCTGCTCCCAGAAGAAACCACATGCCATACTTAACAAGATTCATTTGCGCCCTGCGCGCTTTAAAAGCTCTGAGCCGCGCCCGTATGCCGACCATCAAAAATAATTGATTTCAGTACTTATATTATTTGCAGTTGAACAAAGATTATGTGGACTGATAAATACGCCCCAAAAACACTTGACGCGTTCTCAGGAAACCCCGGAGCTGTAAAGGAGACTTCTGCATGGCTTTCTTCAAAGCCGGCTAAACGAGGAGAAGGATTGATTCTTTACGGTCCAACTGGCACTGGAAAGACAACCTTCGTGCGCCTTCTCTGCAAGGAAAACGGTCTCGCTCTTGTTGAAAGCAATGCAAGCGAGATGAGAAGCAAAGCCGGTATAAACAAAACATTCGTCGGCGCATCAAGCCAGGCAACCCTGTTCTTTAAGGGAAAAGTCATATTTTTTGACGAGGCAGATGCAATCAGCGGCAGTAGTGACCGTGGAGGCGCCATTGCAATCGCAGGCATCATAAAAAACTCGCGCCACCCGGTGATTCTTGCTGTAAACGATCTCTACAACCCTAAGCTTCGCGCAATAAGGAATATGTGCAAAAAGATAAATTTCACAAAAGTGCACCCTGCAACGATTACAAGGCGCCTTAAAGAAATAGCAGCAAATGAGAAAATCACAGTTGATGAAAAGATTTTTGACGCAATCTCGCGCACTGCAAACGGCGACCTGAAGGCCGCTATAAACGATTTTGAGGCAAATGTGCTTGGCAAAAAAGATGTTTCCTATTCAGAGCTAATAAAAAGCAACTGGAGAGACAATGAATCCTCAATTTATGACACAATAAAGATAATATTCAAGACACTTTCTGCGCAAAACGCGCGCGAGGCAATGTATGCTGCTGAAGTGCCGCCTGACGAAGTGCTTGAATGGTTGCGCGAGAACGTGCCTTACGAGTACCAGAAAAAAGATGATAATGCAAAGGCGTACAACTATCTCTCGCGCTCGAATGTCTTTCGGGGCAGAATTGTCCGTGCCCAGTACTGGCGCTATCAGGCGTATGCGAGCGACCTCATGTCTGTCGGCGTTGCCGTGTCCAAGAAAGAGAGGTACACAAAGTTCTTCAAGTACCAATATCCGTCAAAAATACGGAAAATGGGGCAAAGCAAGATTGCACGCGCCCAGATGAATGCCTTTTTATCAAAAATTGCGCCGCACCTGCACACAAGCAAGAGAGAAGCAAGAAAGTACGGATTCCTGTTCTCTGCAATGCAGGAACACGCGCCTGAAGCATGGAGAAAGATCGAAGAAGAGATTGAAGCATAATTTCAGGGATAAGGAGAAAGGTTTATATTTTTTCCGAAACATCAGAAAGTATCTTCTTTTAACGCATATATTGCGCATAATTAGACAAAAGGTGATTTAATGAAAGTAAAGCCATTAGAGAATAGGGTCCTTATAAAGCCAAGAGAGGCAGAGGAAAAAACAGAAGGGGGAATATATCTTCCTGATTCCGCAAAGGAGAAGACGCATGACGGAACAGTTGTTGCTGTCGGCGAAGGAAAGGACAACAAAAAGCTTCCTGTAACTGTCGGTGACAAGGTCATGTACGAAAAATACGGTGGCACAACCGTAAAACTGGACGGCAAAGAACACATCCTGATGGATGTTAAAGATGTTCTGGCAATAATAGAATAAATCTGAGGTGTATTATATATGGCAAAAGAGATTATTTTTGATGAAAACGCAAGAAGCGCGCTCATGCGCGGTGTAAACAAGCTTGCAGACACTGTCCGGATAACGCTGGGCCCAAAGGGGCGAAATGTTGTCCTTTCAAAAAGCTATGGCAGCCCTGTAATAACAAATGACGGGGTTACAATCGCAAAAGAGATTGAGCTTTCAGACCCGTATGAAAACATGGGCGCAAAGCTTGTGAAAGAAGTTGCGACAAAAACACAGGATGTTGCAGGCGACGGAACTACAACTGCAACACTTCTTGCGCAGGCAGTGCTTTCAGAAGGGCTTAAGAACGTCACAGCAGGGGCAAACCCTATGGATATAAAGCGCGGCATAGATTCTGCGACAAATGCTGTTGTCGAATACATAAAAACAAAGAGTTCTCCTGTTGACACTCATGAGAAAATCATGCAGGTGGCAACAATCTCTGCAAACACTGATGAGGAAATAGGAAAGCTTATCGCTGATGCTATGGAAAAAGTCGGAAAAGGCGGCGTCATAACAGTTGAAGAAGCAAAGTCTTTTGAGACATCACTTGATGTCGTCGAGGGCATGCAGTTTGATCGCGGGTTCATGTCCCCCTATATGGTAACTGACGCCCATAAGATGGAGGCTGTCCTTGAGGATGCGCTTGTGCTTCTATATGACAAGAAAATAGATTCTGCGCAGGACATCGTACCAATCCTTGAGCAGGCTGCACAGGAAAGAAAGCCTCTTTTGATTGTGTCTGAAGACCTCGAAGGAGATGCACTTGCGACAATAGTAATAAACCTTATCCGTGGCGGACTCAAGGTTGTCGCAGTAAAGGCTCCCGGATTCGGGGACGAGCAAAAAGACATGCTTGAAGACCTCGCAATCCTTACAGGCGGAAAAGTAATAAGCTCTGAAAAAGGCATGAAACTCGAGAGCACAAAACTTGCAGACCTTGGTAGCGCAAAGACAATCCGTGTTGACAAAGAAAAGACAATCATTGTCGGTGGTGCAGGAGATGCACTCGGTATCAGCGCGCGTGTCAAGTCACTACAGGCAGAGATTGCCCGCACAGAGTCTGACTACAAGAAAGAGGACATCCAGAAAAGGATGGCAAAACTTTCAGGCGGTGTTGCAGTCATAAACGTCGGCGCTCCGACAGAGACTGAAATGAAAGAAAAGAAGATGCGCCTTGATGACGCACTTCATGCAACGCGCGCAGCAGTTGACGAAGGTGTTGTTGCCGGGGGCGGTGCAACACTTGTAAAGGCAATCAAGGTTGTTGAAAAACTCACAATTGAAGGCGACCAGAAAATCGGTGCTGAGATTGTCGAGCGCGCACTTCTTTGGCCTGCAAGGCAAATTGCAGAGAACGCAGGCGACGAGGGTGCAGTCATTGTCGAGCGCCTGAAGGGTGAGGCTGAAAACATCGGCTACAATGCCCGAACAGGAAAGTTCGAGGACCTTGTAAAGGCAGGTGTCATTGACCCTGCAAAGGTTGTCCGAAGCGCACTCCAGAATGCATCAAGCATTGCAGGAATGATGCTCACGACAGAAGCGCTTGTTGCCGATATTGAAGACAAAGACAAGGGCGGTGACATGCCTGGCATGAGTGGC
>JAFCBV010000158.1 GCA_017610545.1 Candidatus Nanohalarchaeota archaeon
GCCCGACAAAAACCTAAAAGCCCGCACAATTACACAATGGAACAAAACCCCCTGCGGTAGCTCTACGCTTAAAAGCAAAAAAGGTTCAAAAGAATTTTTTGAAGAGGTAATAGAATACAGATATGAACAGTATGCGCCTTGGCTCAGAAAACTCATATCTAAAGAAGATGTGAAAAACAAAAAACTCCTTGAAATCGGCTGTGGTATGGGTGCAGACCTTCTCGAATTTGCTAAAAAAGGCGCTATTTGCACGGGAATTGATCTCACTCCAAAACACGTGGCTCTCGCAAAAAAACTTTTCATGATAAATAAAATGAAAGCCGTGATAAAAAAGGGTGATGTTGAGAAACTAAATTTTCAATCAAATTCCTTTGATTATATTTATTCCCATGGCGTAATTCACCATACGCCAAACACTGAAAAGGCTTTGAACGAAATGCATCGCGTCCTGAAATCGGGTGGAAAAGCACTCATAATGGCATATCATAAAAACTCTTTTGCATTTTATGGTAAAGTTGTTGCATATCATGGAATCGCCAAAGGCAAACTTCTGAAAAATGATATTAATGAAATTCTTTCAGAAACAATCGAAGAAAACAGCGAAAAAACAAAGCCTCTTGTGAAAGTTTACACAAAAAAGAAGTACTCAAAGATGCTACAGGATGCCAACTTCAAGATATGCAGCATCTACGCGCGCCATATAATGAACGAAAAACGAATGAAGCCTGTAAAAAATGCTTTGCCTGAATTTCTCATTCGCGGTATTGAAAAAAGATATGGTTGGTATCTTGTTGCGGAAGTATTCAAATGAAAAAGCCGAAAGTATGCTATCTCTGGTTTGAATTCCTTGGCGGAAACACTGGCGGTGCGGTAAGCCATATGGAAGGCCTTCTCTCAGGATTAATGCAAAAAGGCTGCAAAACATCCGTGATTTCCCCAAAAAAATTTGGTTTTCTTAAAAGATACGAGAATACCAAGTATCTTGACTGGAAAAGTAAATGGAAATTTCTATTAAATGTCAACTTCCTGCAATATGCGAAGCTTAAAAAAATAGCGGAAAGGGAAAAGCCAGACCTAATATATCAAAGGCATGTAGCATTTACTGACGCTGGTTCACGACTTGCAAAAGACCTTGGCGTACCATTCATTCTCGAATACAATGGCCCTCTTACATGGGTCACAAAATACTGGGCAAGAAACAATGTCAGGAGATTGTTCGCAAACATTCTTGCACCCGTCTCGTGGCATTATGAAAAAAAAGCGATTTTTGGCGCGCAAATGATCGTGGTGGTTTCAAAGCCACTCAAACACATCCTTGAACGTATAGGCGTTCCAAAAGAAAAAATTTTGTTCAACTCAAACGGCGTTGACCCTAAAAAATTCAACCCAAAAATAAGCGGAACCAAAATAAGAAAAAAACACAAAATCCCAAAAAACGCAATCACCGTGGGCTTTATTGGCACTTTCGGTCGCTGGCACGGCGCAGAAGTCCTTGCGACTGCTGCAAGACAAATTATCCAAAAAAGAAAAGATATCTATTTTCTTTTCATGGGCAATGGCCATTACAGAGAAAACGCAGAAAATGCTGCAGGAAAAAGCGGACAGATAATTTTTTTCGGTTCTGTGTCACGCGAGCAAGTCCCTGAGCATCTCGCAGCCTGCGACATTCTTGTAAACCCAACCATGCCCAATCCAGACGGAACCGAGTTCTTTGGCTCGCCCACAAAGCTTTTCGAATACATGGCGATGGGAAAAGCAATTGTTTCATCAAACATAGGGCAAATGCAAGAAATACTTGAAAATAACAAGGATGCTCTTCTTGTAACTGCTGGAAACAGGAACTCGCTAAAGAACGCAATCATTGTTTTGGCAAATAACAAAGAACTTCGTAAAAAACTAGGCGCAAATACAAGAAAAAAAGTTGTAAAAGAATACACCTGGACTAAAAACGCTGAAAGAGTACTTGAAGCATACAAACAATTGCAATAAGCACAATATAAAAACCAATTCATTGGATGTTGAATTGTGATATCCCGAAATACTTTCGCCAATATTTCGTAGATTTCTAAGCTTCATAAAACCACCTCAAAACCAGTGTTTGGCGAAGCCAAACCACACTTCGGTCCGCATCTTACGCACAAACGCTTCAGATGGCGTTTCCGCCTTGTTGAAATTCAAGCTCATGTGCGGCCTCTTCTCATTATACCATGCAACAAACTCTTCGAGTTTGTCAAACCGAGCCCTGTGTTGCTTATATGTAACAAACCAACGCTCCATCTTGCCATTGGTTTGCGGGTGCTTTACACGTGCAAACAATTGTTCAATGCCTTTCTCTTTGAGGTATTGCTCAAACCCGTGTTCTGCTCTGCCTTTCTTGTCCTTTTTGTTTGCAGTAAACTGGGTGCCATGATCCGATATCAACTGTTCGATTTTTCCGTATGGCTCAACGAATTCAATCGCTTTATCCAAAGCGATTATCGTGTTTTTTGTTGTCGCGTCATCGAATTCCATACAG
>JAFCBV010000159.1 GCA_017610545.1 Candidatus Nanohalarchaeota archaeon
AATATCGTCTTCTTTTTTATTGAAAAGAATAAATATTCCAATAATGAAGAGGGCGATGCCATAAATTAATAGAATTGATTTAGAAAAACAGGTCACAATTAAAAATAATCCTATAATGATTGTAATCGTTCCTGTTATTGTTCTGCTCAATAAATTCATAATACTATCTTGATAAAACGCGTATATATCTTTTAGGTTCGTAGAACCACACCCTGCCGTATATAAAGCGAACTTTTATGGAGATTGAATATGTCTCGCATTTAAAATTTATTCTCCAATTACTGTCAGTGATTTATATGACACGAATACGCCAACCCATTGTTTCTGTTCTTGCGCACGTTGACCATGGCAAGACCACGCTTTTGGATTATGTCAGGCGCAGCCGTGTTGCGTCAGGTGAGGCAGGCGGCATAACACAGCACATCGGGGCATCAGAGGTTCCTGCAAAAAAAATACAGGAAATTTCCGGAGACCTTCTTAAGAAATTCAAGGTTGAGCTAAAGATTCCGGGGCTTCTTTTCATTGATACCCCGGGACACGCGGCATTTGACTTACTTCGAAAGCGCGGTGGCCTGCTTTCAGACATCGCAATACTGGTGATTGACATAAACGAGGGCATAAAGCCCCAGACAGAGGAAAGTATAAACATACTTAAGAGCTACAAGACGCCGTTTGTCATTGCTGCAAACAAGATTGACCGTATTGGCGGCTGGCAGGTAAAAAAGGATGCTCCCTTTGCAGGAACCTTTGAAATACAGACCTCAGGCGTTCAGGAGATGCTCGATAAGAAGATATATGAGCTTATAGGCGCGCTGTACGAGCGCGGCATCAACGCAGAGCGCTATGACCGCGTTGATGACTTTACAAAGACGGTTTCCATAATCCCCACCTCTGCAATGACAGGCGAGGGTGTGCCGGACCTTATTGCAATATTGTCCGGTCTTGCACAAAAGTATCTTGGAAGCCAGCTTGAGGTCAAGGAAAATGAGCGCGGAAAGGGAATTATACTTGAGGTTCGTCCTGTAAAAGGGCTTGGAATGACAATTGACGCCATACTTTATGACGGCGTCATGCGCGCAGGGGATTCTATTGTTATCGGGCACCCGGAAGGAGCTGTCAAGACAAAGATAAAGGCACTTCTTAAGACAGAGCCAATGAAAGATATTCGCGCAGAGAAAAAGTTTGTGCCTGTGAAAGAGGTTTCTGCGGCATCCGGTGTGAAGATTTCTGCACAGGGTATTGATGACGTGATAGCAGGAGTGCCCTTTATTTCAATTCAGGGAGTGTCCGGGCTTGAGGATGCAGAAAAAGAGGTCCAGAAAGAGATTGATGAGGTGCAGATAACCACTGACGGGGAAGGGGTTATTGTTCGCGCTGACGCTCTTGGAAGCCTTGAGGCGCTTGTCAAGACTCTTCGCGAGAAGGACATACCTATAAGGCGTGCACAGGTTGGGCACGTCACAAAAAAAGAGGTTCTTTCGCTTGAAGAGGTTAAAGATGAGTACAGGATCATTTTTGCATTTAATACTCCAATTCTTCCTGAAGCTGATGAGGCTGCGCGGGCAAAGAAAATACCAATATTTTCAAGCAATATAATATACCGGCTTGTTGAGGATTATGAAGACTATGTGAAGGCAGTTGAGGAGAAAAAAAGGACCTCAATTCTTGGGACCATACAGCGCGCAGCAAAATTGCGCCTTATGCCTAATTTTGTGTTTCGTCAATCAAAGCCGGCCATAGGCGGCTTTGAGATGCTTGGAGGAATCCTGAGGCAGGGCGCGGACCTGATGAAAGTGGACGCAAACCCGATAGGTTCTGTGCATGCACTACAGGAGAAGGGCGAGAATATATCTGAGGCAAAAATAGGCATGCAGGTTGCTGTATCAATAGACGGGCCAACAATAGGGCGTAACCTAAAAGAAGGCGATACACTTTACACATTTCTCTCAAAAACAGAGTATCACGAATTAAGAAAGCAACACGAGCTACTTTCAGACAATGAAATAAATGTTCTTGATGAAATACGTGATATGATGATAAAGAAAGACAAACTTTGGGATGTAGAAGGTTAGTAAGAAATCACTTCTTTTTTGACTTTGCAATTGAATAGAACTCTTGTTATATCGCGATGCCTTACCAGCCAAATATTCTAAGCCAGTAAGGACACCTTGCGATTGTTACATCATACAACTGATGTTTGCTTTTTTGCGTTTGCTTACAACACATATTTAGTAAACTCTTTCAGAGGTTACTAACATGCTTTTGCTGCTGTAAGACATGGGCAATCTGCGACAGTGGCTGTTGCAGCTCCTGAGACACACACGTTTTTAACGCATATCTGGCAAAAGCTGTCTATTGTTTGGTCGCTAGCACTAGATCCTGTCTCCGCAACATTCTGGGTTGTAACTGTAATCAGCGCAAGAGCAATAACAATCAGGACAACAATCGTTATCACAAGAGTCAAAGCCATTGACATTGCTTTTCGATTCATAGCTTTA
>JAFCBV010000025.1 GCA_017610545.1 Candidatus Nanohalarchaeota archaeon
ATAAATTCTGTCAACATCTGATTCGTATCTTAGCGTAGAGTGATTTTGAAGAGATTCGTTTGCACTATACCAGGTGTGGGTTTCATTGACAGAAATGTTGAAAGCAGTTATGTTTTGCTTTGCGGAGGTGCCGTTGTAGTTTTGTATGGTCAATACTGCAGAATCAGGAAGAATCTCTCCGGAAATCGATGAAACGAATGAGAAATTTACTTTACCTTCAGAGGGTTCTAAGACGTTTTTGTACCAGACTGAAGCACTTGAAGAAGCCCAGCCTGTTGATGGATTATATAGCGCAGCTACTGTTGAAGGCACAGAAATTGTAACTGTGCTATTCCATGTTATGTTTGTGATGTTTTCAGAGTAGATTATAAGATTGCTTGCATGAGTCTTTGAAAATGACAGAGCGTATGTCTTTTGCGGGATTGACGCTGTTGAAGGTTTTTGCATTTTTCCAAAAAGATTATATTCGGATGCAACAAAAGTTGTGAAATTTGTTGAGAGTGATTCGTTGTTTCCATTGAACAAAAGCATATTTTTTGCAAACTGAAGAGCGGATATTATGTTGTTTCCGTGGCTTAATGAAGAGACAAAGAATTTTGCGATATTTTCTGATGAGACCCATCTTGTGGAATGAGGTGCAATGTATGATGCCGCATTGCTTGGGCTTGCGCCAGTGCTACGGGAGAAAGTTATTGGGAGTGACAATGTGTGATTTGCGCTTGAATTTTGTAAAAGCCAAGTGGAATCAGAATTTGTCCCATTTACTCTTGCTGCTTCAGATGCATCTGCGAAAAACAAGAGATTTGTTACACAAACGCCTCCATCACACGCCACATTATTGCTGTCTGCAGCAGGGCATGCTACATCATCACCTGAGGCTAATTTTGTGTATGTTGTTGAATACACGGTCGGATTTGCAGAAAAGTAAAGGAAATCGGTTGTACTTGTTGAGAGAGCGCTCTTTATGGATGTATTTGTCGCGCTTGCGCCAACCAAAGCAGAAGTGCCAAAAAGCGAGGCGACTTGATTTCCAGTCGCAACCTGAGCATCCGCATTGTTTGGCACAAACACATAGTTGTTGCTCCACGCGGAATCCATGTCGCGGTCAAAAAGATTTCTTGCTGATGTGTTGTCATACCCCGAAATAATGCTCCACCCGGCATCAACATACGGGTCGCTGTCAAGATATCTTGTGAGATTGTCAACAGAGTTCAGAAAATCCGGTGAAATGTTTGCTGCCTGCATTACAAGATAGATGTATTTGGGATTTTTTGATGCAACTGCGACTCTTGCAGTATCATTAATCAAATCAAAGCGCACAATTGTGGCATTTGGAGAAAGTGTTGTGTTTATGTAAACTGCGGTCTGATTGAAGTCCACGTTATAATAGGCAGAAGTGCTGCTTGGAGTAAGAATTACATATTCCTCTGCGGATGCAAAGGAAACCAAAAGCAGGACAAAAGTCGCGGCAAATACAAAAAGATAGGGGATTGTTCTCATTAGTCCACATAATGTGTTTAGTTTTGTAGTGATGGTTTTTATAAGACAATATTTCTATAAATACCTTTATGAATTGTTCGAAAAACTTTATCAATCCTTGTGTTGGAGATTTAGGAAAAAAAGTGTTGAGAGTTGCAATCACAGGTACGCCCGGAACGGGAAAAAGTACGCTATCAAAAATTATTTCAAATAAGATGGGGTGCCTGCTTGTGGATGTAAACGAATTCGCGAAAAAGCGAGGTCTTTTTGCAGAAAAAGACGTGAAACGCGGTTCCTGGATTGTGGATGAGAAAAAACTCAAAAAAGAAACAGATGCAATCAAAGGCAATATTGTCCTTGATGGGCACATGTCTCATTTTTGCAGGGTCGATATTGTTATTGTGCTTCGCCTGAATCCTGCTGAACTGAAAAAGCGGCTTTCTTTGCGCGGCTGGAGTGCAAACAAGATTAAGGAAAATGTGGAGGCTGAAGCTCTTGATGTTTGCTTTTTAGAGGCGCGAAAAAAATGCAAAAACGTGTTTGAAATAGATGCAACCGGAAAGAGCCCGAATGCGCTGGCTAAGGAAGCAATTGCCGTGATTTGCGGCAGGAATCGCGAAAAATACGCGCAAAATAGAATAAATTGGTCTTTCGAGTTTGTTTCGGTGCTTAGGGAAAGCATTTAAATGTTCTTAACATAACATATATTCTAAATTGTGATTCTTATGGCAAAACCAAAAGACCCTGTTGTTGAGGAACGTGTTTTCAAGAACGTATACGTCTGCAGAAAGTGCAATTCCAAGATTCGAAGCGGCAAAATTGAGAAAACAAAGTGCAGAAAGTGCGGCTCAAAATCTCTTAGGCTTAAGAAGAAGGATATGAAGACTGCCGGGTAGACGGACCACTGGATATAAATAAATAGAGTAAAGTATATTTCTCTTGAGCGTTTGCTCAAAAATGTGTGGTGTTATTATTTTGTGAGGGTTCGCTATGAAGCCTTCCGACAGTGCAGGTTGGTTTAGGTCGGAGATCCTCGAAAATTCAACAAGGTCTGTTGGCTCGAATTTTCAGATTATTTTCCGGTTCGGCTCAAAAGTGAGATGAGCGCGCTGCTTGCGGGCTCGCTCCTCAAATATCATGAAAATCCACAAATGCTGTTGGATAGGCTTTTCAAGCTATTTAATGGCTCACACCGAAATTAAGGCGAGCATACTAATTTCGGGCTCGCTCCTCAAATATCATGAAAATCCACAAATGCTGTTGGATAGGCTTTTCAAGCTTTTGTGAGGGTTCGCCTCGCAAGCAAAGTGAGCATGCCGCTTGCGGACTCACTCCTCAAAAATGCCCCGGTGGCTCAGCCGGTAGAGGGCAAAGAATGACGGTAATTTGTCATGTGCCCGCCAAAAGCGTTGCCTTGGTAAGGCAAAGGTCGCGAGTTCGAATCTCGCCCGGGGCTTTACATTTTCTAAAAGAAACTATTTTATAAATAGACGAATTCATTATAGGCTTATGAGCAGGTCGCTACAAAGTCTCACATTTGCTGTTATTTTCTTTTTGATGGCAGGGGTTTCATTGGCAAATGCGGAAACTGATGCTCTTTCTGTGAAAATCACTCCTGACAGCAGTGCGGTCTATGCCGGAAAGACAGCAACATACACGGCGAGCATAACAAACAAACAGGATGTTGCAGATACATTTGATATTTTCGTGCGCGCGCGCGCAAAAACCACGTGGGTTACGATTAACACATTTTCTGTTGATGTTGAATCCGGGAGAGTGGAAGACATTACTTTTTACATAACTCCACCTTATGGCACAAAACAGGATACATATGTATTTGACTTCGATGTGGTATCCCAGACCGATTCAAATATTTCTATCCAAAAGGAGGTTGTCCTGTATGTTCTTGCAATGTCCGGACTCAACACAACGACATTCCGGCCGTCAAAGTCTGTATATGATATTGGTGAGAAAGTAACGCTTCTTGTGGGAATAAGGAACACCGGCACTTCGACTTCAAAGAAAAGCCACATGATTCTAAGGGTGTCCGGTGCAACCAGTGCAGAGCGCACTATAGACATTCCGGCCCTTGAGGTTGATGAGGAGCGGATCTTCACTGAAGAGTTTATTTTTGATATGTATTCTGCAAGCGGAGTGTATGGCGCGTATATTGAAATAATTAATGAGCTTGGGGATAAGATTGGAACTGCGACAACATCATTTTCCATAGATTCAAAGGCAATCTTTGAAAAAGACGAAATAACAGAGGGCGGGATTCTTGGAAAGAAGACAGAAATTACAATAAGAAACAGAGGCAATAAGAGAGCGACTGAGACTGTGATGATTGACAGCCCATTTCTTATAAGTGCATATAATTTTGAGAGCCCGCCTCTTGTTGAGAGAATTGACGGGCAGAAAAAGCTTGTATGGCAATGCGAGCTTGCGCCGAATGAAAGTTGCACCATAAGATATGAAGTACGGTACTGGATATGTCTTTTGGTGATTGTGTTTGCAATAATTCTTATGTTTGTCATCATACGAGAAGTGCAGAAGCCCGGAATAAAAAAGAGAGTTATCAAAGGGGCGGAGCACACAGTACATATTGAGATAAAGAACAACAGCAGAAAAATGCTTGATGATGTGCAGGTTTCGGACCTTGTGCCGGCGGCGTTTGTTGTTGTCGAGAAATACGGAACCGTTCGGCCTTCAATGGTAAAGAAACGAACAGCAGGAACGGATATTGTCTGGAGAATAGGAAAAATTTCGCCTGGTGAGGAACGCATATTTTCTTACAAAATCAGGCCAATACTTGATGTTGTGGGTAAGATAGAGATGCCTCGTGCAAAGATATTTGCAAAAGATTCTAAAGGAAAGATTACAAAAAATATTTCTTCAAAGGTTGTTGTTGAGTAAATTACCTGTGAATGCAACGCAGTGCAGTGAAGCACTGCGCTACAACATGCGACTCAACAACCCCACTTCTCAATCGCGCATGCAAGCTCTTCATGTGTTTTAGCATACTGTTTTAGTGAAACTTCTTTTGTCACGGCTTCTGCTGCCTGCCTCACTGCCCGAGCGCCGGCTCTTGTGCCATCAGGATGCCCGTGTACGCCTCCGCCAAACTGCATGATAATATCGGTTCCCATGCGCTTTGTAAGCTTTGGAACGTGCCCCGGATGAAGACCTCCTGATGCAACAGCAAAAACAGGTTTTATACCAAAAGATTTTTCATTGATTGCGCTTTCTATATCAATAACTTCTTTTGCGCTCCCGCTCATTTTGCCAACATATGCGGTGCCTATGTGGAGCTGGTCTGCCCCGATGAGCCGGGTAATCTTTGCAATGACAAGCATCGATATTCCATGGTGCTCGCTTCTTGTAAGTGCTGCGTGCATTGCACGGTGCGCATGAAGTACAAGACCCAGGTTCGCTTTTCTAAGTGTTTGAAGGGCTGAAAAGCCAAGAGTCAATATATCGACCATCACATATTCGCCGCCACATTTTTTTACGAACTTGGCTCTACGAAGCATTTCATCTGTTTCTGCAGTGACGTTGGGCATGTATATTTTCTTCTCACCTGTCTCTTTTTCTGCCTTATCGCGAAGCTTGAGGGTCTCAACAACTCTTTTCTCAAAGCGGTTGAATGACATGTCTGTCAGGTTCTCATCATCTTTCACAATATCCAGTCCGCCGACCCATGCGTCATACGCGACTTTTGCGTGTTCTTTTTCATTGAGCCCGACTTTTGGCTTTATTATTGTGCCGACAAGCGGGCGCTTTTTCACTTTAAGGAGTTTTCTGATTCCGGGCACTCCGAATGCAGGGCCCTGAAAAGATTTCCCGAGTTTTTCAGAAAAAGAAACATCAACAAAGCGCAGGTTCTTCACAATTTTCATACCGAATATGTTTCCTGCTATGCTTGATAGGATCTGCGGCATATTTCCTGCCTCAAAAAGCGCTTCAGGATATGCTATTTCTGCCAGATTCTTTCTCTTATTGATTGAAAAAACATGTGGCTTGAGTTTTTTTGCAATTTTCGGGCTCATTGTGCAGATGTCTGTCCATGTGCCGATGCTGCTCTCAGCTGCAAGCTGTTCGCATGCTTCCTCAAATGAAACCCCGTCCGGCTCAAGGCGGTATTTTGCAATCAGATCTTTCTTCGTCGGCTTGTATTTCAGGTCAATGTAGCTTAATTCTTTCATAAAATCACCTTTTTTTGAAAACAATATTTCCTTTTATCCCTTTTTCTTTTGCAAGTTCAAAGTATGTTTTTGTAATAAATTCTTTTTCTGAAAATCCGAGTTTTTTCGCGAGCAAAACTATTGCTTTTGAATTTCCTTCTATTTCTATGAATGTGCCAAACGGCATTTCATCAAGGACGACCTCAACGTTTTCATAGTGCCATGTCTCGCGCTTTTTTTCATAGATTAGCGTTTTTTTGAACCCAAGCCGGTTCAATAGAACTTCGGCTTTTGCAATATCTGCTACTTCAAACTCAATTTCTTCCCTGCTTTTCAGGTCTGTAGGGTGCCTCGGTCCTTTGTAAGTTATTTTGGTTTTTTTGTCCTGTCTCAACCTCAATAGGCAGTCTTTTTTCATGAGGCTTTTTTGCTTGTCATCAAATAATGCGTTGCACTCAAAGACTCTTGACTCTTTTTTTGCTCCCTGTTCCAGAAGCCTTTTTCTTATTGGTGCAAAGCTTTCAACTTTGATTTTAATTTCGGTTTCAGTGGACATTGCTTATTACCTCCTTTGACAATATTGCGGCAAGTGCATTCGGTGAAAAAACACCGCGCTCTGTAATAATTTCTGAGATGTAATTTGCAGAAGTTATGTCAAATGCAGGATTCAATATTTTGATTTTTTTGTTGTTCCATATTTCTTTTGGGTCTCGTTCCTCTATGGGTTCTTCAAAACCAAATATTGTTTTCTCATCAAATTTGTGTGTGCCGGCAGCTGAAAATACAGGCACCCGGAATTCCTTTGCGACAATAGCCGTTGCCTCCGTCCCTATCTTGTTTACAATAGAGCCGTTTGAAAGCAGCGCGTCCGCGCCGACAAATACTTTTGTCGCTTGTTTCATGAAGAGAGCCATTGCAGAGTCAACCACATAAATGAATGGCACGCGCATTCGTAGAAGATCATTTGCTGTTTTTTCACCCTGCATTTTCGGGCGAGTCTCTGTGACAATGACACTGAATTTTTTGCCTTGTCTCTTTGCCTCGCGAAATATTGCCATTACGGTGTTTGAATGGCAATGCGTCATTATTATGTCATTGTTTCTTATTTTCCTTGATCCGTAAAGGGCGATTTTCTTTTTTACTAACATGATGTTTTTGATATAGAAACTGCAAAGCCGGATTGTATCTTTTTTTGGGGTTTTAGAGCGTTTTACTTTTTCTGTTACAAAAAATATTTCCTGCCTTAGCGCAGGCTCTGTCGGCCTTGCGCTAGAAACATTTTTCGCGAGCGCTAGAAACTCGCGCATGAACTTTTTATCATCGTCTTTATAGGTTCGCGCAAAATCACGAAGAATTGTAAGCCCTGTCTTTGCAATATTTTCTGCACCTTGCACTTTCAGGGTTTTTATGTCTTGTATTTTTTTGAGGTAATCCATCGTTTATTATTGGCACTTTGCGGTATATATTTGTTGCACGCGAAATGGTTTCATGCGCGAGGATAAACGCTTTCTGCTCGACCTGATGAAAAACGATGGTGTGTTGAAAAGCCCTTTGGTAGTTCGTGCATTTGAAAAAGTGGCGCGGGAAAACTTCGTGCTGCCTGAATACAAAAAGCGCGCTTATGATGACATACCTCTTCCTATAATGGTGGAGCAGACAATAAGCCAGCCGTCAACTGTTGCGATAATGACTGAGCTTCTTGACGTGCGCGACGGAAACAAGGTTTTTGAGGTCGGAACAGGGAGCGGATATCATGCAGCAATACTCTCTGAAATTGTAGGGAAAAATGGGAAAGTCATAACAACAGAGATTGTTCCTGAAGTATATGCGTTTGGCAAAAAGAACCTTGAAAAATACATGAATGTTGAAGTTATTTTCCTTGACGGCTCAAAAGGGCATGAAAAAAAAGCACCCTATGACCGGATAATAATTGCTGCTGCTGCGCCGGAAACACCAGAAATACTAAAAAACCAGCTCAAGGTTGGCGGAAAGCTGGTCGTGCCTGTAGGCGCAGGACCGCTACAGGAGATGACACTCATAGAGCGGGTTTCTAAAAAAAAGTACAAAAGCACATATCACGGGAATTTTATGTTTGTGCTTATGAAAAACTAAATAGGGTGTAATTCAAAAAGCTCCAAAATAGCTTCATCAGGATTTTGTTTGTGTCTGTATGATGTGGCGTGTTCAAATGCGCAAGTTACGCCTTCTGCCACATCTAACGAAATGCCTGGGACGATTCCACGTAAATCG
>JAFCBV010000160.1 GCA_017610545.1 Candidatus Nanohalarchaeota archaeon
TAACTACAAAACATCATTCTTCTTACCATCAATCTTCTTCTTGATTTCGGGCGCACAAATATAATTCTCCTTAGAAACTATTTTCTCGCCGCTTCTTTTCCCCAGTTCATCTCTTGCCACTCCGGCAACGGTTCCGCCTTTGATTGCAACAGTTCATTTTAAAGGAGGGTGGCAATATGCCTCCGCCCTTCTGTAAATACATTGTTTCTTTGTCTTAGATCCAGAATATATCCAATGGATCTTTAGACTCTGTTACAGCTAAAAATATCAACTGCCGAAAACCACCATTCCTCATCAAACCACACCCCTCGCACATCTCCCCCGGAAAACCACGAGTTTTCCGGTTTCCTCGTACATGCGCTCAACAATCAGCGCAAAAATACGTATTTATCCCTTCAGCCCCCTAAGTAACGTATGCAGGACAAAAAAGAGAAATTCATACGCGTCTTCGCCAATGTGCCGGACAAGATACGGGGCGAGGATGTTATCGCAGTTGTGGACGATAAGCCGTTTACATGGAACAATGCAATGATTGAAATAAAGAACGATACAGAACTTGGAAAAAAGATATTAAATGTCTTGGAAAAACTAGGTGTAGTATGAGCGAAAAGACAGACCCCGAGATAAAGAAGCTGATTCTTTGGAGAATAGAAGCCGGCGTGCCAAAGCACTTTAAGCTCTGCATGGGCTGCAAGGGAACATTCACAAAGGAAGAAATGAAAGAGCACGTGGAAAAGGAAGATGAAGTCGGCATGGAAATCATCAATATGCAATTGCAGTTTATCAAGGCCCTTTCAAGCGGCGAATTCTCAAAAGTGCTGGCAGAAGAATAAATATCGTGAGCAGCCCGTTATGAAAGAAATTCTGGTAACAAGGCCAAAGTACGATGATGCAACAAGCTACTCTTTCTACTATGCAGGGCTGATTATCAAAGAAGCGAATGAAAAAGGAATGCCGTGTATAGACCTCAAGCGCCCGCGCCTGACAAGAAAAAACTTTGAAAATATTATTGAGAATAGGGCCATACCCCTGATATTTTTCAATGCTCACGGGGATGCCAAAACAATCTACGGGGATAAAACCGGGATTGCAGAGGAAGTGCTTGTAGAAGAATGTCTAAATCACCAGCTTTTGGATTCAAAGATAGTTTATGCCCGCGCCTGTTGGGCTGCTGCGTCCTTGGGCAAATCATGCAAAGGCGGATGCTTCATAGGATATAACATTCCGTTCAGCTTCTGGCTTAATGAAAAATGGTCGGCAAAGCCTGCAAATGACAACACAGCAAAAATGTTTTTCGAGCCTTCTAATCTCGTAGTCAGTTCTTTGTTAAAGGGCAACACTGCCGAAGAGGCAGTAAATAAATCTGCAAACCTGACAAAGAAAACCATCCTGAAATTGTTGAGAGAGAAAGACGAACCAGGGGCAACAGCATCCGCTATGCTGCTTTGGAACAACATGCAGGGAACTGCGATAGCAGGCAACAAAGAGATGCGATTGGAGTAGCGCATTTTACTATTTTTCGTCCATCCACACTGCATATGAATACATAACCGCATAAACCCCGGCAAAAACATTTAAATCCCTTCGTATCCATTATGATACATATGTATCAAAAAGGAAACAAAGAACTTGCTGTCCTTGCGCTCTATCTCGGCGATTATTCCGCGAAGTTCTACCTTCGCGAAATAAGCAAGGCATCAGGGCTTACGTTAAGGACGACACAAAGAGTCTTAACAGAACTTGAAAAAGCAAGAATATTGAAGCCTCAAGTCCGTGGAAAAAACAAGTATTTTTACCTCAACCTCGAGAACATAGAGACAAAATAAATGCTTTTGCAGGCAGAATCGCAAAGAACCCTTGCGTTTCTTGAAAAATACCCTATATTTAGGACGTTTCTAAAAGAGATAAAAAGCGAAACATACCCGATACTAGTTTTCGGAAGCTTTGCAAAATTTTCCGCAGGCAAAATGTCGGACGTTGACATTCTGGTTATTGCCAATAAGAAAACAGTACTTCCTGCGCACCTTTTGCCAAACAAAATTCACGAACTTCGTCTATCGGCAAACAACTTCAGAAAGGCATATAAGGCAGGCGAGACACTCATAAAAAAGGTTGAACAGAACCACATTATACTGAACAGCCACTCGTTTTTCGTAGACTGGATGTGGAACAATTATGCCGATGCAGGACAGCATGAAATGGTGCGCAGGGCTAAAAGACGGCTTAAGAGTAACAGGACCGGATGAAGAGATTTCAAAGTCGTATTTGAAAGAAGCAAAAGCTTCTCTTCTGCGCGCAGAGAAAAACTTCGCAGAAGGTGACTTGCTCTGGACAACTGTTGTCGCTTATTATGCAGAGTACTACGCGCTTTATTCTTTTTTGCAGAGAATCGGGGTGAAGTGCGGGAATCATTTT
>JAFCBV010000161.1 GCA_017610545.1 Candidatus Nanohalarchaeota archaeon
GATTAAAATAAAGTGATAGAACAACTGTAACCTTTTTTGTATCTACTATGTTACCATTTACATCAATCTTTTTAGCAGTCATATCTCGACAGTAATGGTAATTAACATTCTCTCCTTCTTTGTTACCCTTTTCACATGGCGTAAAAATATCTCCTAGTACGATACCCGTTCCTTTTATTTGCCAACCATCAAAAAGTTGATCTCCTGTGTCCGCTATATTAAACTTACCAATCATGTCGCTATAACCAGCATAACTTTCTATATTTTTTAAATTCGGGCAAAAAGTTGTCTTAGAACTCTGTGTCCCTGTACACCCACTGATAAAAACTATACCAATTATCAAAAGTATCAATAACGAAATATATTTTGACCTCATATCATACACTTAAAATTAAAATCTTTATAAATAATTCCTTTCGTTGGCGAGCGGATGCGAATTGTGTTGAACAAGCGGCTTTACGGCTTCGCTCCCATGGTCGCTTCACACAAATTTTCGCCGCGCGAAACTTCGCAAAACTGCAAGTGTTCGCAGAAAAGCGCATTAACTATATACGTTTACCACAACAACTTTGATCATGGAATCCTCTGAATACTACAAAAAACTAGGCCTAAAATGCGGTATAGAAATCCACCGCCAGCTTGATACAGGAAAGCTTTTCTGCCGCTGCTCCTCAGCAATGCAGGATGAGCCAACCGGCGAGATAATGCGCCGCCTCCGGGCAACTGCGGGCGAGCTAGGCAAACTTGACCCCGCAGCGCTTCACGAAGCGCTAAAAGCAAAGGAATTCATATACAATATTTATCCAAACGAATCATGTTTGGTTGAACTTGATGAGGAGCCGCCGGGAGAGCCGGACAAGAATGCGTTTGAGGCTTCACTTCTTGTATCGGTCATGCTTAATGCAGTGGTGCCTGATGAAGTACACTTCATGCGAAAAAACGTAATTGACGGCTCAAACACAGGCGGTTTCCAGCGCACAGGTATTGTCGGCATAGACGGGCATCTTGATGTTTCTTTTGGCAGAGTTGGAATAACCAACATATCCCTTGAAGAGGACAGCGCACAGATTCTTGGAAAAGAAGACGGCAGGACAATTTTCGGCCTGAACCGCCTCGGCATCCCTTTGGTCGAGATAGGGACATCCCCTGACATAAAAACCCCAAAGCAAGCGCGCGAAGTAGCTGAGAAAATAGGCACTATGCTAAAAAGCACAGGCAGGGTAAAGCGTGGCTTGGGCACTATTCGCCAGGACGTAAATGTCTCAATAAAAGGAGGCGCAAGAATAGAGATAAAGGGCGCGCAAGACCTGAAGACAATACCCGAACTTGTGGCATCAGAAGCAGAAAGGCAAAAAAGCCTTGTTGCGCTCAAAAAAGAGGTAAAGAAAAAAGGACTCAAAAAACAACAGCCGGAAATAATTGACGCGACCAATATTCTTACAAAAACAGCATCAAGGATTTTTGCAGGAAAAGAGGCTTTTGCGATAAAGCTCTCAGGGTTTTCCGGACTGTTTAAGACAACCCTTAACAGCCACCGGGCGCTTGGGCGCGAAATATCGAATTATGCATGCGCAAAAGCAGGAGTAAAAGGAATCGTACACAGCGACGAAGACATCAAAAAATACGGGATTGAAAAAGAATTTTCAGTACTAAAAAAGAAACTTGGTGCAAAAAAAGAAGACCTCATCGTGATTGTCGCAGCCCCTGAAAATGTTGCAAAAACAGCACTGAATACTGTTGTCGAGCGCGTCAATATGATTTTTAAATGTGTGCCTGAAGAGACGCGCCGCGCTCTTCAAAGCGGGGACGCAGAATACATGCGCCCGCTTCCGGGAGCCGCAAGAATGTATCCTGAAACAGACCTTTTGCCGATTCCGGTAACAAAAGAGATGCTTTCAGGGATAAAGGAAAAAATTCCTGAGTCATATGAAGATAAGGCAGCGCGTTTCATAAAACTCGGATTGAACAATGAGCTTACAGGACAGATAATCAATTCTGAGTACCTTCCTGTTTTTGAGCAGGCACTTTCACTAAAAGTTCCTGCAAAAGACATTGCAAATGTTTTTCTAAACACAGTCCCGGACCTTAAGGCGCGAGACGGCATTGATACAGGTAGCATTCATTCAGACAGGTTTCTGGAGTTGTTTTCACTTTTTGAAAAGAAAAAAATCGGAAAAGACGCGTTTCCAATCCTTATTTCATCTTTTGCAAAACACCCTGACAAGACAGCCGGGTTTCTGTTGAAAAAGGCATGTCTTTCAAAGATGAGCGAAATTGAAGCGCGAAAGATTATTCAGGAGATAATCTCAAAAGAAAAGAACAAAAACCCGGGTTATCTCACAGGCAAGTGCATACAAGCACTCAAAGGAAGAATAGAGAACAGCGTTGTTGC
>JAFCBV010000162.1 GCA_017610545.1 Candidatus Nanohalarchaeota archaeon
CTTCATTAATACACATACAACTCTGTTCATTGTAGCCCCATCAATTGTGGTGTCTGTTTTTCTTGTTGTATATTCATATATGCTATCTTGTGACGAAAAAGAAGTGAATGTATAATATGGATTCATTCACCCATGCACTTCTGCCATTCTTTCTGGCAGCATCAATGACAAAAAGCAGGGCTTTTTCTGCTGCAGTATTTCTTGGCGCTCTCTCCCCGGATTTTGATGTAATTATTTCGTGGATAGGGTACATACTCAACATAGAGGTATTGTCTCATCGGGGAATCACGCACACTATTTTTTTTGGATTCTTTACTGCCGCAATTGTTCTTTACATATTTTCACGCAAAAAAATCCATACGTTTTTTGAGCGGTTGATTGGAAGACATTTTGAACTAAAGTTCAGCCCCCTAATGCTTGCAGCAGCATACGCTGGCACGCTCTCTCACCTATTTCTTGACGCCCTGACAACGCGCGGAATTCCTTTACTTTATCCTTTAACTGTGAAACGATACTCGTTTGAGCTTTTTTTCTATATTGACTTTTTCCTGATGGTTTTTGGGGTGCTTATTGCAGGGTATGTGTTCATTAAGCGAAACAAGATTGTTATGGATACGGCATTTGCAAGAAAAATGTTTGTGATGTATTTTGTGTTTTTTGCAGCCCTTGCAGGATTGAGGCTGTATGAGAAAGGCATAGCCTATGATGCAATTGACACACCGGACAAAAAGGCTTATGCAAGCCCAAATCCTTTTGTATGGAGTGTTGTCGGAGTAGCGGACGCCACAATAAATCTGTACAGTTATGATACATTAAAGAAGAATATTACGTCCTTTCACAGCATTCCACGAAGCATGATCTTTTCAGACGGGGCGACTTTTTCAATTGAGGATGCGCTCATAAAGGCGCGCGAACTCACGCGCGTCCGCGACTTTGAACTGAATGCGCGGGCAGTCGCCATAGAAGCCTATTTTGACAGCACAACAAACGAATGGGTTATTGAATTCTTTGACGCCGCAGGAGGCGTTGAGTTTTCGGGCATGGATGGCGCACCGAGGCACTTTTTCTCTGTTACTGCAAGGGTTTCTGAGTAAACACCAAACGTATGCTTCCTTAGCGGAATCTCGTGTCTTTTTGACAATGCTGTCCCGTCAAGGATTGAGAACGTGGCGTTAACCAGACGATCTCTAAACACTTAAAGTTAACCACCACACAACAATCATGAGCGAAAAACAAACAGGGAATATGACTAATGCTGTGCTTTGCGAAGGCAAACGCGCTCGTATTCTTAAGACAGATGCAGAATACATTATTGATAAATATTCCGAATTCGCCAGCAGACCTGATTTGGAAAAATACATTTGCCTTGCTTTTCGCCCTTTCTCCATTGAGGAAAACCAGCAAAAAAAGCAGGAACTCCAAGATATGTTTGGGATATGCACAGGAAACGAATTTGAAGAATACCTAAAACAAGAAGCATCCAAATTGCCAATAACTCACTCTTCTCCAGACCATTGTACATACTGTAACGAAAAGATAACAGAATGGACTATCGGAACATACGGCTACCCGCAAAACAGCATATATCTGGGGCTGTGCAGGCGCCACAGCAAAGAACATGATTTCGTATATTCTCTTCTTGAAGGCCTGCTAAATGAACTTCCAGAACCTATTGCAGCTTGCTGTAGTGCTTCCAGCAAATAATCTGTGTTGGTTCTAAAGAACACACATACTATTCTGGATGTCTGGGTGAATTATGTTCTACACCCCGTGCGCATAACACATATATTAGATATGCCACTAAATAACCAGTATGTCCTCAGTATGCTTTTATTTTCAGGTCCACCAACCACGCAGGATTCATGCCGGACACAAGCTAAATCTTTCCGGTGTGAAGACCCCCGAACTTCTTGAGAATGCACTTTTTAATGACACCAAGAATCGGGATGTTTTGCGCAAAGTATCCAGAAAGTGCTATCTGCCTGCAAACAACACAATGCTTGAGCAGATTGACTTGTATAAGAACCAGAAAAGAAAGTTCAAGATTTCATATTCTGTAAGCGGGGTCTTAATTGACGCGCTCGAGAAATTTGAGCCGGATGTCCTTGAGACATTCAGGCAACTTGCAAAGACAGGTTGTGTTGAGTTTCTAAACGAGACATATTACCATTCTCTTTCAAGCTTTTTTGGCAACGGAACCAAGCGCCCTGAGTTTCAGGAGCAGGTAGAACTCAATCATGACCGCATAAAAAGCGCTCTTGGCTTTAAGCCAACTGTCTTTCGAAACACAGAACTTTTGTTTAACACCGCGATTGCGCGCACTGTTGAGAAGATGGGCTACAAAGGGATGCTTGCTGAAGGTATCGAGAGGGTTCTCGAGGGATGGAAATC
>JAFCBV010000163.1 GCA_017610545.1 Candidatus Nanohalarchaeota archaeon
CTTAAGGCAAAGGATGCTTTGAGCAATATTGCAAATTCTTTGATGGATATTGCTACAGGTAGTATTGCAGTATTTGTTTCTGCAATCAAGGCGGTAATTTACTTTATCCTTGTTATAATCCCGTTGATTGCCGGTTTCCGTGTCTTAAAGCGCATTTATACAAAGATGTCCAAGTTTTAGCCGCGTTTTGTATGCAATTTCCAAAAATCCTAAGAACTACGAGGAGGGGAACTTGAGTTTAAATGTGGATATACAATGTTTCCCAAGGAAATTCAGAAGTTCCATTACTGTGTTCGTCTCTCAAATAAAGTGCTCCATTATCGCCTACAAATGCAAATTTATCTAAATATGAAGTGTTCACCGGTTGACCTGTACGTTTTGGTCCCAAAACTTCACCAAGTCCACTTTCAAATTGAACATGAATCCAACTTTTATTTTCATCAGGTATCTCTTTTTGCTCTATCTTATCAAATACCACAAAACGGTCTAGTATCCAATCTGGTTGACCATCTTTCCAAGAATATTTTTTTGCTGAATTCGAGTTATACCCTGGTCTGAAGCACTTAAGAAATTGGGTTCCTTTTGTATCAAAGAATTCTTCAGTATTCTTGACAAAATCAGAATAATTACTTGCAGTCAACGGTACAATATCCGCTTTTTCAACTATTTGTGTTGGTTCTTTATAATCCATGCAGGTACTGATTAACTAATCTTTATAAATATTTCGTTAAGTAATTACTGCACAAGTATAACATTTTTTTGTGTTTCCCTCGCCGACGTTATTTAATACGAATTTTTGGAAACTTCGTCGCTTTGTTTCGACCCTCAATGCATGTGGTGCGGGGCACACAACAAGGAATTTCATGGTTCGCCTGCGGGTTTACCCAAAATTGTTTCACAAACTTCGTAAACGTCCAGAGTTTTGTGGTTTTTTGTGGATTATTAAAATATTTGCAGTTCCAACAATCTGTATGCTTCGTGAAATAAAAGAATCAAAGGCAGAAAGTACATTTATCGGAGAGCTTCCGAAAGGGTGCAGGCAGTGCATTCGCGGGGAGAAGCTTGTTATGTTTGTTACAGGCATCTGCCCGAATACATGTTTCTTTTGCCCGCTTTCAGAGAACAGGAAGAATATAGACAATATATTCGCAAACGAGGTTCCTGTCAAAAAAGACTTGGATATAATTGACGAAGCAAGGGCTTGTTCTGCAAAAGGCGCAGGCGTCACAGGCGGCGACCCGCTCTCGCGCCTTGAGCGCACGCTGCATTATATTCGCATTCTTAAGGCTGAGTTTGGTGAAAGATTTCATACACATCTTTATACAAGCGGTGAGCTTGCAACGCCTGATGTTTTATTGAAGCTTGAAAGCGCAGGGCTTGACGAAATACGGTACCACATACAGGAAGATCCGAAAGTTCTGTTGCCTGCGCTCTCAACCAACATGGATGTGGGCGCTGAAGTCCCCGTCATTCCAGGAGAAGAGGAGAAACTGAAGGCGACAATAAAATTTCTTGATGAGACAAAAGCAAAATTTGTAAACCTTAACGAGCTTGAGATGTCAGAGCTTAATGCCGCAGAAATGCGAAAGCGCGGGTTTGATACAGACGGGAACCTCTGCAATTCAATTACCGGAAGCTTTGAATCCGCTGAGAAAATCATGCACTGGGCGCAGGCGAATACAAAGCAGATTTCACTGCATTTTTGCAATTCGCGTGTAAAGGATGTTTACCAATATAATAAGCGCCTCGGGCTGCGCGCGAAGAACCTGAAAAAGCCTTATGAGACGATTGCACGGGGCTGCCTGCTTAGAAAGGGCGTGATATTTGATGCTACAACGGATGATGCAAAGAAACTCTGCAAGGAATACACGTTTCGGCGCGGACGGATAGAGTGCTCTGTACTAGATGCCAAACGCGCTGCAAAATCAGGGTTTCGGGCAGCAATTGTGCTTGAAAACCCTGCTCATGACTGTTTTGATGTCGAAGTTGAGCCAATAAAATCGAAGAAAGCTATTTTATATTAAGCGAAGCGCGCCAATATTGCACGGTAATGATGATACCGCCCCAGTATGATACAAGATGATTATTGGAGTAGCTTCTGAACCTTATGTTTTACAGGTGGTGCTGACATCAAGCCAATTTGTGTCAGGGAAATGCGAGCTGTTTCCAGCTCTTGGAGTAGCTTCTGAACCTTATGTTTTACAGGTGGTGCTGACATCAAGCCAATTTGTGTCAGGGAAATGCGAGCGGTCTACAAAACATGCACAATATTTGTTTTGGAGACCCTAAAAACAGCAAAGCTGTTTTGGGGTCCAGAAAATCTTCGATTTTCTCGGATGTTGGAACGAAGTGACAGCATTTCCAGCTCTTGGAGTGAAATCAAGCCGCGTAATTCGTTCATTGCTCGAAAGCTTAATAAGCTTTTCTGCATTACATATAACAGTTAATAAGAGATGGAACCCGTTCCTTTCTGAATGAATTGGGGACTATTTTTTTATTCCACTAAAAACCCGTTTTTTACGTGTTTTTGTAACTAAAGGTGTTTTGTATAGCAAGAGACAGTTCAAAAGGATCAGGCGGGGATGGAAAGAGAAAGTCCAAGGCTTTGGGCTGGGCAAAAAAGAATTGGTATCCTGTTATTTCTCCAACGGCGTTCGGTGAAAAGGAGATTGCATCAGTCGCGGCTGTAAAGCCCGAGACACTTGTTGGCAGGAAAATGTCTGTTACTCTTTCAGACCTTACAGGGAATTTCAGGGACTACAGGACAAAAGTTCGACTTAAAATCGTTGGTATGGAAGGCGGAAAAGCCCGTACAGTGTATGCAGGTCAGGAAATGGTTCGTGAGCAGGTTGCACGGCTAGTGCGCAGGTGGTCGTCAAGAATTGATAATGTCGAGCCCGTAATACTTGCAGACAAAAGCAATGTTGTTGTGAAGACTCTTACAGTCTCGCGCAGGCGCGTGAATACGTCTGTCAAGAAAGACCTTCGTGCGCTCATAAGCCAGAAGATACACGAGCAGGCTGCAAAGACAAATCTTGATGATTTTATTAAGGAAGTAAACACAGGCGTTTTCTCAAAAGCTGTTTATTCCGGTCTCTCAAAGGTGTATCCTGTGCGCGCAGTTGAAGTGCGCATGGTTGCGCGGAAATAGTTTTTTTCTTAATAAGAAACTCTTATATATGCCATCAGGACAATCTATCTTATGGCTGATACTGACAAGGTAGACTATCACATTGAGTTTGCCCACATATATTCTGATGAGGCGGGAATCTCAAAAGAGCAGATGGACAGCATAAGGCATACAAAGAGATTCATAAGAGAGCTTAAAAAAAAGAAAAAGACGTATACATTATCACTTCTTATTGACGAGTATCACCCAAAGTATACAAGGCTCAACCTTGACAAGTTTCTGGCAGACATGGAAAAGCACGGGGTTGCGCCAACATATGTTATATATGAGTCTAAGCTGATAACGCCTGCCAAAATGCTCATAAAGGCAATTGGCGTGGATTACAAAAAGCACGAAAAGTTTCACCCAAAAATAAATGTTTCTGAAGAGGTTCTTTTGATTGATACCAATGAGGGTCCGATAGATATTGAGGTAAAAGGCGATGTGATACATCTTTCAAGATACACGTGCGCTCTTCTAAACACATCCTTTATACTTCTTCGATTGGGTGTTGTGAGCGCAAAGGACGCTGTTGAATACACAGGCCTCACAGAGCCGAGGCCATTTGCGGCAAAGTATGCGGTAAATATTGAGTCGAAAAAGTATGCACCAATTGAGGAGGCAAGCAGAGCCATAATACTTGCTTCAAAATACAGGGCTTGCTCGCGGTACTTTAAGGTCATCTTTTCTGATGAAAAGACTTTCGGCGGGGCAAACCCATATTCTGTAATGTATGGGGGGTCGTCATGAACGGAAAAGTTGATTACAATATTGAGTACGGGCATGTGTTCGCAGACGCCCGCCAGGCGTCAAGAGTACATAGAGAGTCAATTGCGCGGACAAAAATCTTTATCAAAGAGATTGAAAAAAAGAAAAAGAGTTATGTCCTGACAATGCTTATAGACGACTATCTGCCGTCGTATTCGTATCTGAACCTTTACCGTTTCCTGAGTTATTTCAAGGAAAATAATGTCCCCCCGGACTACCTTATATATGAAAAGCGCCTGCTGTCGCTTGTTCCAAAAATAGTTTCAGAGCTTCCGAAAAACAAGATAATAAAAGAGGTCCGAAATGTGAGGGTTAGAAGCAATAAGGACATACTTTTGCTTGAGAACAAAAAACTGTC